>JBCCGX010000075.1:0-16512 GCA_039029035.1 Acidobacteriota bacterium
ACCTCGACATCCTTGATGCGCTGCTTGGCCTCGATGAAGCTCCAGCCAACCGCCGGATGAGTCTGAGCCTGCCAGGTCCAGCGGACGTCTTCCGCCGTTATCGGTACCCCGTCACTCCAGACGAGACCGGGGCGCAGGCGAAATGTCAGCTCCAGGCGATCCTCCGAGAACTCGTACGACTCCGCCAGACGTGGCTCGAAGGAGGGTGGGCCTTCCTGGTAGTCGGGCTGCTCTTCGACCAGCTCGAGAAAGCAGGCGAAGTAGATCAGCATGTTGGTGATCGTCGTCGATTCGGTGATGAGCTCGTTGACGCCCTGGATGTCGACCGCGTAGGCGACGACGATCGACTCACTCTCCTCTCCGGTCGCAGGCGGCTCGCCGAAGCAACCGCCAAGGAGTACAGCAATCGCGAGCGAAAAGACGATCGTGAACGAAAAACCGAGGGAGAGAGCCGTACCTTGTCGTGAGAAGGTCGGGTTTTGATTCATTGCAAGCTCGTGAAGCCAACTAGGGGGCAGCGTCTGCGAATCCGCAGCCGGGCGCTTCGGTTCGCCGGCTGAGCATCAGCCGAACCACGAACCGAAGCGCGCAGTCATCGGAATTGTATCCTGCTTGTTGGAAGAGAGAGGCGGCATGCTATCGATTCGCCTGGATATGGTCAATCAACCTTCCGTAAGGACGTTCTAGGTTCAAAGGTGGGAATGCTATGCTGGCTGCATGTCGCCGCTGACCCAGAAACGCCTCGCCATCGCCGCCATTGTCTTCGCGCTCTTCATCGTGTTCGACATCGCGCTTTTTGGCTGGCTGATCTTCAACTCGCTGTCGCAGCGCGAGATCGACAAGATCTTTCTCGAGACCCGTGCCGAAGCCGAGCCGCTGGCCAAACGCCTCGAAGAACAGGCTTTGAGCCCTGGCCAGGATCTCTACGTGGCGGCCAGTATCGTCAAAGAAGACACCTACTTGCAGTCTTTCCCGACGCATCGGGCCCTGATTCGACGGCTGGTGATCCGTAACAAGAACGGCACTGTGGTCTACCAGGAAGAGAGTAAGCAGGAGCTGCCGGTTGGCGACGGTCTGGGCGGTGGTAGCCAGGATGGCGAAGCGAGCGGCGATCGACTCGAGATACCCTCGGGAGTCTCCGAGGACCTGAAAGAAGTCGAGGTACCGATCGGCGAGCTCGGGACGATGAGCGTCGCCTTGAGCGGCCTGGTCCTCGAAGAGCGGATCAACGATCTGCGTAGCGATCTGATCCGCCAAACTTCAGTGATCGGTGGCTTGACCCTCACGCTACTGGTGGGCGCATTCGCCGCCATCTGGGTTCTGTTCCAGCGCTCGCGTCGATTGGAGGAGCAGGCTGCCGAAGCTGAGCGCATGGCCTACATCGGGACGTTGGCTTCGGGGCTGGCCCACGAGATTCGCAATCCTCTGAACTCGCTGAATCTCAACATGCAACTGCTCGAGGAGGAAGCGCGCGAGCAGGGCTCGGGCAGCTCTAATCGGCTCTTGTCGATCACCCGATCGGAGCTGCGCCGTCTCGAGCGCCTGGCGACCGATTTCCTGTCCTATGCCAAGCCCCGACCCCTGCAGCTCGAGGAAGTCTCTGCGCTCGATCTGCTGCACAGGGTCCGAGACGTGATGCGGGGGGAGACCGAGGCCCGCGGTGCGGTGGTGGAGATCGAAGACTCCAGCGCTGGCGCCATGGTGCGGGTCGACCGCGGACAGATCAATCAGCTGCTGATCAATCTGACCCAGAACGCGCTCGCGGCTTCGGCGGAGAGCTCACAGGCGTTGGTGAAGCTCGTTGCCAGACGGCGCGACGACGAGGTCGAGCTCGAGGTGATCGACAACGGCCACGGCATCTCGAAAGAAGACCAAGAGCGCATGTTCGAGCTGTTCTTTTCGACTCGCAAAGGCGGCACTGGCCTCGGCCTGGCGATCGTCAAACGCATCGCCAAGACACACGACGCCGCGATCGAAGTCGAGAGCGCACCGGGAGAGGGTGCCACCGTGCGCCTGCGGCTGGCGCTGGCCAGCCTTCGTCAGCCGGCCGACATCATGGCTTCGAACTCTTCCTCGGTCGTGAAGTCTTCCGGCTCGTCGACACCACAGACCATGCACATGGCTTCGATGAGCCGTCCGCCATCCCATTCGAAGGTGTAGCACGGCGTTTCGCAGTTGATACAGATCAGGTACTCGGGTTCATCCATGACAACCTCCTCGAAATCGCTGCCTTCTCCGACTCACTTCTTGATTGACCTCGAGTCCGCTTCGTGGTACGTTTTCCCGCTCCGTCATCCGACGGATCGGTTCGTCCTGAACAAAGCTCGTACCCAGCAGCGCTGATCGACCGGCATAGTCTGGAAGGTCTGTCACCAAAGTTCGTCTCGTTACCGTCCGTCGCACTACAGTCTGGCGCATCACAGTCCGTCTCTCGACAGTCCGCAGCATCGGGGCGTCGACGCGAGAGTCTCGATAGGATACCTCTCTCCGGAGTAGAACAATGTACGCAGTGATCGAAACAGGTGGCAAGCAGTATCGGGTGCAGCCGGGAGACGTCATCGACGTCGAGCTTCTTCACTCGGTGACGGAAGAAGATCCGGAGGTCGTTTTCGATCGGGTCTTGTTGGTCGGCGCTGACGGCGACGTCAAAGTCGGCAATCCGACGGTCGAAGGGGCACAGGTCCATGGCCAGCGGGTTCGCGAGATCCGAGGCCCCAAGGTGACCGTATTCAAGATGAAGCGCCGCAAGGGTTATCGGCGCAAGAACGGCCACCGGCAGGACCTCTTGCAAGTCGAAATCAAGGATATTCAAGCTTAGGGAGAAGGCCCCATGGCTCATAAGAAAGGTCAAGGCTCCAGTCGCAACGGCCGCGACTCGAACCCACAGCATTTGGGCGTCAAGCGGTACGGTGGTCAGAGCGTCACCGGCGGCACGATCATCGTGCGCCAGCGCGGCACTAAGTTCTTCCCGGGCCAGAATGTCGGCCGCGGTAAGGACGATACCCTCTTCGCCAAAGCGGACGGCGTCGTTCAGTTTCAGAATCGCGGACGCCACGGCAAGTTCGTGCACGTCCGGCCGGCTGAGTAGCCGGGCGCAGGCGCGACGGCGGCACCCCGTGGCGCTTTCCACGGGAGAGCCACCTTGGTCTTCATCGATGAAGCAGTGATCGATGCCGCCGCGGGAAACGGCGGCAACGGTTGCATTGCCTTTCGGCGCGAGAAGTACGTGCCGCGCGGTGGTCCCTCAGGTGGCGACGGCGGCAATGGCGGCTCGGTCTCCCTGGTCGGCAAGAAGGGGCTCAATACGCTGCAGCACTTGCGCTACCGAGCCCGAATGGTGGCTGAGCGCGGACGCCACGGCGAGGGCTCGAATCGCACCGGCCGGCGGGGCAAGAGCCTTGAGATCGCGGTCCCGTTGGGCACCATTGCCTACGACCGAGAGACGGACGAGCTGCTCGGTGAGATCCTCGAAGAAGGTGAGAGCCTGCTGGTCGCCAAAGGCGGTCTCGGCGGACGCGGCAACGCCCGCTTCGTCACCCCCACGCGGCGCGCGCCACGCTATGCCGAGGACGGTCGCGAAGGCGAGGAGCGTCACCTGCGACTCGAGCTCAAGCTGTTGGCCGATGTCGGTCTGGTCGGACTGCCCAACGCCGGCAAATCGACCCTGATCAGCGCCCTCTCGGCGGCGCGACCGAAAGTGGCCGACTATCCTTTCACCACATTGGTGCCTCAGCTCGGGGTGGTGGCTGAGGATGCCTTGGCCGACCCTTTCGTGATTGCTGACCTACCGGGTCTGATCGCTGGAGCGGCGCAAGGCTCAGGGCTCGGATTCCAGTTCCTGCGCCATATCGAGCGTTGCCGGGTCTTGGCCCATCTGGTGGACCTCTCAGACCCTACGAGCGACTGCACAGAGGACCTCGTGACCATCGAAAAGGAGCTCGGCGCCTTCAATCCGGACCTGCTGGAGCGTACCCGGGTTATCTTGGGTAGCAAGGCCGACGCAGCAGACGAGGATCGCCGCGAGGCGCTGCGAGCAGCTGCCGCCGCACGCAGCTTGCCTTACCTAGAGGTCAGCTCGGCGACTCGCCAGGGGCTCAAGGAGCTCATTTTCGAGCTGCGCCGCCGCTTGCAGGAAGCCGAGGTGGGGCTGTGAAGCTCGGCCTGTACGGCGGAAGCTTCGATCCGATTCACAAAGGCCACCTGGGTCCGGTCAAGGAGGCCCGGGACGTCTTGGGTCTCGATCGAGTGATCTATCTACCCACCGCTCGGCCGCCGCACAAACTGCATCGCAAAGCCGCTTCGGCGATGGCTCGCTTCGCCATGGTCGAGCTGGCGCTACTTGACGAAGTAGATCTCTACGTCTCGCCGTTGGAGCTGGTGGATCGAGTGACTTACACGGTCGAAACCCTGGAGCATTTTCGCCGCCTCCAACCGGATGACGATCTTGTCCTCATTTTGGGCAGCGACTCACTGGTGCAGCTCGATAGCTGGCGGCAATGGCGGCAGATCCTGCAAATCGCCGACATCGCTGTTCTCGAACGACCCGCAAACGAGGAACGACTGCCTTCGTCTGAGCTCCGAGAGGCTCTCGAGGCCTCTCGGGTCCATCGCATCGGCAACCTACCCGTCAACGTTTCGTCGACCGATATCCGTCAGTGGATCGCAGCTGGTCGCGACGACGCTCAGCCGTTCCTGTCACCCCTGGTGCTAAACTACATCGAGAAATATGACCTCTATAGATAACCTCGACTCCGAATCCTCTGATCAGCCGACGAACCCAGGCGTGACGGATTCCAACGACCGCGTCAGTGGGGCCGATGCGACGGACGATCAGGTCCGCATCGCGGTAACAGCCGCTCTCGACCGCAAGGCCGAGCACTTGACGGTGCTCGACATTCACGCGATCAGCGACTTCACGGAACGCTTCTTGATCTGTAACGGCTCAAATGAGCGACAGGTCCAGGCGATCGCGGATTCGGTGATTAAGAAAATGCGCGACGCCGGGCTGCGGCCGCTGCATGTGGAAGGGTTGCGTCACGGCCGCTGGGTCCTGCTCGACTACGGTGGCGACATGGTCATCCACATTTTTCTCGACGATGCGCGCGAGTTCTATGCTCTGGAAAGACTGTGGTCGGATGCACCCGACATCACCGCTCGATTCGTCCAGTGAGACCTTGGCTCGTTGACGCCGGAATCTTTCAAGACACTGTTCCGCGCCTCGCCGAGTCTGGCCGCCCATCTGCCTGCGGTCGAGCGCGCTGCGGCAAGCGACTCGCCGATCCTTCTGCTCGGCGAGCCTGGTAGCGGCCGTTCGACGGTCGCTCGCGCCTTCCATCAAGCGAGCGGGCGCCAAACCGGTCCCCTGGTCGAGATCGATCCTGGCGTTTGGCCCAGCACACTCTTCGAAAGCGAGCTCTTCGGCTACCGAGCGGGTGCCTTCACCGGCGCCGAGAGCGACGTCAGTGGCCGGGTCGAGCGCGCCGAGGCCGGCACCCTGATCCTCGATCACGTCGAAGAGATGCCACTCACGGCGCAGCCCAAGCTCCTGCGACTGTTGGCCGAGCGGCGTTTCGCGCCCCTCGGCGGACGGGAGCGTTCTGCCGATGTCCGCTTCATTGCCATCGCTGGCGAAGATCTGCCGCAGCGCGTTGCCCGTGGCACTTTTCGGCAGGACTTGTTCTATCGCCTCGAAGTGCTTGCGTTCCGCATACCGCCGCTGCGCGAGCGCCGGGCCGATCTGGCCAGCCTCTGTGAGTTTCTACTGCGAGACCTGGGGGAGCGTTTCGGTTGCCCTACCCCATCGCTCAGCGCCCAATCTCGAGAGTGGATGGCCAGCTATTCCTGGCCAGGTAACCTGCGCCAGGTCCGCAACGTGTTGGAGCGGGCACTGATCGCCAGCGGCGCCGAACCGCTCGCCCCCCCAAGGCCGCGCGATGCCGAAGAGCCTCGCCCGCGGACCCTGGCAGAAGTCGAGAACCGCGAGATTCGACGCGCTTTGGCCTACACTCGGGGACATCAGGGCCGAGCGGCGCAACTTCTCGGAATTAGCCGGAAAGCTCTGTGGCAGAAACGCAAGCGATTCGGGATACCTTGAGCCACAGAATGACCTCGGCCACCGAGCAACCCTGAGCCAATGAACCTCTACGCCACCATCATCCTCACCACTCTGCTGGTCGACTATCTACTCGGCCTCGTCGCCGATGTGCTGAACCTGCGAGCCTCGACCAACGAGCCGCCGGCCGACGTGGCCGGCATTTACGAGGCGAGTGCCTATGCCAAGTCACAGCGCTACACGCGAGACTCGACACAATTCGGCCTGGTGGCGTCGAGCGTCGACCTGGCAGCCCTGCTGATCTTCTGGTTCCTCGGCGGATTCAATCACCTCGACCTCTGGCTGCGCGATTTCGACCTGCATCCGCTGCTCACCGGGCTGCTCTACATCGGCATTCTGGGGCTGGCCAAGGCAGCACTCGATCTGCCCTTCAGAATCTACTCGACCTTCGTGATCGAGGAGCGCTACGGCTTCAACCGGACAACGCCCAAGACATTCGTGACCGATCTGCTCAAAGGTCTGGCCCTGGCACTGATCCTCGGCGGGCCGATCCTAGCCTTGGTGCTGACGCTCTTTGATCGCGCCGGCGCTGGCGCTTGGCTCTTCTGCTGGCTGGGGTTTGCACTCTTCACCCTCGCCTTGCAGATTGTTCTACCGATCTGGATCCTGCCCTTGTTTCTCGACTTCTCACCCCTCGAGGAAGGCGAGCTGCGGACCAAGCTGTCTGAGTACGCTCGGTCGGTCGGCTTTGCTCTACAGGGAATTTTTGTCATCGACGGCTCCCGCCGCTCGAGTCGGGCCAACGCCTTCTTTACCGGGATTGGCGCCAACAAGCGGATCGCTCTCTTCGATACCTTGATCGAGAAGCACAGCGCCCAAGAGCTCGTTGCGGTCCTGGCCCATGAGGTCGGTCACTACAAGAAGCGACACATCGTCAAGACGTTGGCACTCGCCATCGCCCATAGCGGAGTCATGTTCTACCTGCTGTCCCTTTTCCTGAGCCACCAGGGACTGTTCGAGGCTTTCGGTATGGAGCGCACGTCGACCTACACCGGGTTGGTCTTCTTCGGCTTGCTCTATGCTCCGGTCGAGCTACTGCTCTCGATGGTCCTCAACGTTCAGTTGCGACGCCACGAATTCGAGGCCGACCGCTTTGCAGTCGAGACCATCGACGAGCCGCAAGCGATGGCTTCGGCCCTCGAGAAGCTCGCCGCTGACAACCTCTCCAACCTGACGCCGCACCCCTTCTACGTCTTTCTCAACTACTCGCACCCGCCGCTACGTGAGCGCTTGGCAGCCATACGAGCCGTGTGATTCGGCGCTCAGGGCCCGATGTTCACCGCCGCCAACGACAGAGTTAGTTGGGGCGGCCTGGGCCGAGAGGATCAGAAAAGTCGAAGGCTGGCTACTTGGTCTGCAGTCTCCTCTCGAAAGGCGCGATTTTCTCAGGCTGATCGCAGCGTTCGAAGTGCGCTTCGAGCCGCTGGAAAGCGGTGCGGCGGATGCGCTGGTGGATGTTGCCCACCAAACTCTCGAAGCTCTCGATCATCAGCCGCTCGGCTTCCTCGCATCGGCCCTGAACACTGAGGCTCTCGCCCAGAATGCCCACACCATCGGCGAGCCACCAATGGTTGTCAAGCTCAGCCCGCCAACGTTCCATCAGGCGGCGTAACTCGGCCTCCGCCTCAACAGCCTGGCCATTGTGAATCCGCGCTCTGGCGATGCGCAGCTCGAAAAAGAAGACTCTTCGATGATCGGGCCCGACTCGCTCGATGAAAGCCGCCAGGGCTTTGCGGTAGAGCTCTTCGGCGCTCGTATAGTTGCCGGTTCGCAGACGAACGCCGGCCAGGTTGTTGAGTAGAAAAAAGTCGGGATGATCCGGCCCGAAGATCTCTTCTCGCAAGGCGATAGCTTCCTCAAAGACCTGCTCAGCTTCGTCGAAGTGATCCATCCTTCGCAGATGGGCTCCGAGGTTGTTCAGCGTCCCGATCTGAGTGGGATGCTTCCGCCCATAGCGCTTGCGATGGAGCTCTAGAGCCTCACGGTTGAGCTGCGCGGCCGTGGCATGGTTGCCCCTGGCACTCTCGATAATGGCCTGCTGTTGCAGCGCGACCCTACGGTAAGCTCTGCCCTCCGGCAGCTCTTGGGTGATCCGGAGCGCTTCGGTCGCCGGTGCCTCGGCCGCATCGAACTGGGATTGATAGCACAGGATCGTGGCCAGCGTGACCAATGGACCGCAGAGGTCGGGATGGCCGTCCGGCAAGAGCTCGCGGTGAATCGCGACGGACTGTCGAGCGAGCTCTTCGGCACGCTCGTACTGCGCCAGCTCGCGATAGACGCTCGCCAACGCACGCATCGTCTCGGCCACATCGAGATGCTCTTCGCCGTAAAGCTGGCGACCAATCGCCAAGGCCTCCTCGAGTTGATCTCGGGCGTCGTCGTCGGCGTCGAGCTCATACAGGATCGAGCCGGATGTATACAGTAGCTCGGCGCGAACGTCCGGCTGCTCGGTCAGGCCCTTCTCCAAGACCGGAACGCTGCGCCGGAGGGCCTCGCGGACAGTCAACTCTTGCCCCGGCAGTGCATACGGGCTGCTGGACTTGAAGAGCTCGAGGACCAACGACAAGACCTCGGCTTTCTTATCTCTCTCCGTTGCAACTCGCCGAGCTTGTAGGGTCATGGTCACGGCAAAGCCGATCAACAACAGGATCGCCGCCGTCGTTGCGGCCAGCACCTTGTGGTGTCGACGGACGAACTTGCCCGCACGGTAGCGCCAGTTGCCGGCCCGAGCCTCCACCGGCAGCCCCGACTGATAGCGCTCGATGTCCGCCGCGAGCTGCTGCGCCGAGTCATAACGATGCCGCGCTTCGGTTCGCAGCGCCTTGAGCACAATGGCATCGAGGTCTCCGATCAGCTGACGGCGAATACCGTCCACTTCCGAAGCATCGTACGGTACGGTTTGGGTCGACGCCTCGTCGACCTCGTTCGGACGGGATTCCTGTAGCGCCTCCGAGAGCGCGACGCTCGGCGGAGCAGGCGCTGAATCGGTCAGGACTTGCTCGATCTCCTGCACGTTGCTGCTTCTGAAGCTGCGCGGCAGACGACCGGTGAGCAGCTGATAGAGAACCACACCGAGGGAGTAGACGTCGCTGGCGGTGGTGATCGGTTGACCCCGGAGCTGCTCGGGGCTGGCATAGCTCGGCGTCAGGACCCGGTGCCAGGTGCCGGTCGGCTCGAGCCCGCCGCCGGCGAGCTCCGGGTTGAGCAGCTTGGCGATGCCGAAGTCGAGCAACTTGGGGAGCCCATCGCCGACGGTGAGAATGTTCGACGGCTTGATGTCGCGGTGCACGATCAGGTTCTGGTGTGCGTAGTGCACCGCCTCACAGACCTTGCGAAACAGCGTCAGCCGCTCGTCGACCGAGAGGCGGTTCTGCTTGCAGTACTTGTCGATCGCCAAGCCCTCGATGTACTCCATCACGAAGTAGGGCTGACCCTCGGCGGTGGTACCGCCATCGAAGAGACGCGCGACGTAGGGATGATCGAGGCCGGCGAGGATCCGGCTCTCGATGCGCAAACGCTGCTGCATCGAACGCGACTCCATACCCGGCCGAATCAGCTTGACCGCCACTCGCCGGGGGAAAGCCTCGTCGGCCCGCTCCGCCAGGTAGACGACGCTCATGCCGCCCCGCCCGATGCGCCGCAACAGACGATAGGGGCCGATTTCCGTCCCTCTCGACAAGCCCTCTGCCCGGAGGGCCTTGGCCAACGTCGGAGCGTCGCGCTCGATCGCTTCGGCGGGACGATCCAGGAGGGAGCCGGTCTCGCCGTCGGCAGCGAGCAGATCCTCGACCACTGCAAGCAGCTTGTCGTCTCGACCACACACCTCTTCGAGCCAGGCGGCACGGGCGCTCTCGGGCATGGCGACGGCGTCTTCGAAGATCTCCAACGCCTGGCGCCACCGTTCTTTGCGCAAAGAACCCTGGTTTACTGCGGCCGCGTCGTCACCGGTCTCATTCACCATGCTTCCGAGCTCATACTCTGCAGTAACCAGGCCCGGGCCGAGCGCCATCGGCGCGTCACCGTAGCGCTCGATAGGCCCAGCACCTCGCCGATCTCATTGCGGTCGAGGCCGCCGAAGAACCGCAGCTCTACGATGCGAGCCTTCTCGGCATCGATTTCCATCAGCCGATTCAGTGCGTCGTCGAGAGCAATCAGCTGCGGCGACCGCCAGGTCGGCAGGCGACGCAACTCGGCGGTCTCGACCCGAATCGCGCTGCCGCCGCGCTTGTCGCGGCTATGGTAGCGCACATGATCGACCAGCACCTGGCGCATGATGCGGGCACACATGGCGAAGAAATGCGTTCGATCCTTCCAGCTAACAAGCTCCAGATCGATCAGGCGAAAGTAAGCCTCGTGCACCAAGGCGGTGGCCTCGAGCGCCTGATTCTGGGGGAGCTTGCGCACCAGGCGTCCGGCGATCTGCCGGAGCTGATCGTAAACCTCTGGCAACAGCACCGCTAGCGCTTCGTCATTGCCTCCGCGCCAGGCATGGAGCATGCCTGTGATCTCTCGAGCCCCTCGTCTTTGAGCCATCGCTGGCAGAATATCAAGCAGCGGCGCTGGCAGCCGACGATAGATTTCAGCCGCGCCGCAGCTGGTTCGAGTGCCAGGCAGAGGTCCATGAGCCGGGAGTCGATCGGCTGTTGTTTCGGGAATTGCGCACGGTTGAAAAGAACGGGACTCGCGGATGTTACCCTTCGCCGGAATGAGGTTCGAGAAAGCGTTCACCCCCGCGATACTGCTGCGGCGCTACAAGCGATTCCTTGCCGACGTCGAGTTGGCTGACGGTACCCAGCTGACCGTGCATTGCCCCAATCCCGGAGCAATGACGAGTTGCAGCGAGCCGGGCCGCCCGGTGTGGATCTCTGATTCGGCCAACCCCAAGCGCAAGCTGCGCTACAGCCTCGAGATGATCCGCATGGGCCGCTCCTGGGTGGGCGTCAACACCGGTAACGCCAATCCGGCGGTCGAGGGCTTCGTGCGAGCGGGCAAGATTCCCGAGCTGACCGGTTACGACGAGGTGCAGCGCGAGGTCAAAACAGGCGCTAGCCGTCTCGATTTGCGGCTCCGCGCTACACAGGAGAACCGGCCGGATTGCTACGTCGAGATCAAGAGCTGCTCGCTGCGCCTCGGCGACCATGCAGCGTTTCCGGACGCGGTCACCGAGCGCGGTCGCAAGCATCTGCTAGAGCTGACCGATCGGGTGGCGGCCGGTGACCGAGGCGTCATTTTCTTCTTTGTCGGCCGCGCCGACTGCCGTCGGTTTCGGCCCGCCGACGAAATTGATCCAATTTACTCGGAAACCCTGCGCCAGGTGACAGCGGCCGGAGTCGAAGCCCTGGCCTATCGGATGCGCTACTCGCGCCAACGGATCGAGCTGGTCGACCGGTTGCCGATCGATCTGAAGGAGAGCGCATGAGACCGTTGCCGGTCGATCTACTGGTGCTACGCAGCTTGCAAGTCTTTCGCTGGGGCTACCCTTCGTTCCTGACGTTGGCGTTGCTCTTCTACTCGCCGGTCATCCTGCTGAGGATCTTCACGCCGTCGCTCGAAGACGAGGGCGCTTCGGGACTTCTGGTCGTTGTGGCCATCTTTCTGCTCCTCCCGGTGGCCTCCGCAGCCCTGGTCTACGGCGTGTTCCACGGGCTGCGCGGCGCGAAGACCACTCTGGGGCAGTGCGTCACGGTCGCGATGCAACGCGGCCCGAGCATCATCGCGCTCGCCATCTGCAGTTCAGCCGTAAGCATCGCGGGCTACATCCTTTGCATCGTACCCGGCGTCGTCCTGTTCTGCGGTCTCTTTCTCGCGGGTCCCGCCCTCGTCATCGAGAAAATGGAGCCTCTGGAAGCCATGCGCCGAAGCTGGGCCCTCACCGAGGGCTACAAGCTGACGATCTTCTTGTTGGCGTTTGCCATTGGCGTGGTCCAGATGGGGCTCAAGATCCTGGTCGACATGGCTTTCGGGGTCAGCACCTTCGACCTTACCCTGCCGCCGCCGGAGGGGTATGGCCTCTACGCTGCCCTCATCGACGCGGTCACCATCATCACCACGGCTTTCAACGGCATCGCCGCGGGGGTCGCCTACAACGATATTCGCGCCTTGCGTGAAGGGGTCGACGAGTTGTGACGCAACTCGCGTTAAACTCGCGCGGACAATCCATGCCAGCTCGACCACCTGTCGAGCAATACGCTCATCTCAGCGAAACGAGGTAACCCGATGGCTGATGAGAAGGACCCGGCTGCAGAACCGACCGGCGCCAAACGACGCCTGCTCGACCGTGCCCTCGATTGGATCGAAACGGCTGGCAACAAGCTGCCCGATCCGGCGGTGCTCTTCTTTATCTTCCTGGTCCTCACCTGGATCCTCTCGGCGTTTCTGGCCCCGATCGAGTTCGAGGAAATCAATCCCAGCAACGGGCAGCCGATCCGGGTGATCAATCAGCTCAGTGGCTCCGCGCTAGCCTCGTTCATGTCGAACATGGTGACGACCTTCACTGGCTTTGCCCCACTCGGGGTCGTCTTGGTCGCCTTGCTCGGCGTCGGTGTGGCCGAGCGGACCGGGTTCATCAACGCCGGGCTCAAGCTGATGCTCGGGTTCACCCCCAAGAGCCTGTTGACGCCGATGTTGATCTTCGTGGCGATCGTCTCCCACACTGCCGCAGACGCCGGCTATGTCCTGGTAATACCGCTTGGCGGGGTCATCTTCTACGCCGCTGGCCGCCATCCGCTAGCCGGTATCGCGGCGGCCTTTGCCGGCGTGTCGGGCGGTTTCTCGGCCAACTTCGTGCCGTCGGCGATCGATCCCCTGCTGCAGGGCTTCACCCAGGCCGGCGGCCAGCTGGTCAACCCTCAGCTACAAGTCAATCCGCTGTGCAACTGGTACTTCACCGCGGCCTCGGGCATCCTGGTGATTCTTGTCGGCTGGTACTTGACCGATCGCGTCGTCGAGCCGCGACTCAAGGCCGGCGACCCGATCGACGGCGATCCGGACGAGATGCCGAAGATGGAAGAGCTCTCCGCCGCCGATCGCAAGGGGCTCTATGCCGGCTTCGCCGTGATGATTGTGGGCCTGGTGATCCTCTACTTGGTGGCGATCCCCGAGAGCTCGCCGCTACGCGCAGCGGACGGCCGACTCGACTCGTTCACCGCGCCGCTCATGCAGTCGATCGTGCCGCTGATCTTCCTGCTGTTCCTGGTTCCTGGCGTCGTGCACGGCTATGTCTCGGGCTCGATCAAGAGCCATCGCGACATCGTCGACGGCATGACCAAGGCGATGAACTCCATGAGCTATTACCTGGTGATGGCCTTCTTCGCCGCTCAATTCATCGCCGCCTTCGCGCAATCGAACGTCGGTATCTTGATCGCGATCAAGGGCGCCAACTTCCTGCGCGCTTTGGGCATGCCGGGCCAGGCGACCATCATCGGCATCATCATCCTGAGTGCCACCGTCAACCTGTTGGTGGGTTCGGCCTCGGCCAAGTGGGCGATCCTCTCGCCGATCTTCGTGCCGATGCTGATGCAGCTCGGCCTATCGCCAGAGCTCACCCAGGCAGCCTACCGTGTGGGCGATTCAACTACCAACATCATCACACCTCTGATGCCTTACTTCCCCCTGGTGGTGGTCTTCTGCCAGCGCTACATCAAAGGCACCGGGATCGGCACCGTGGTGTCGATTATGCTGCCCTACTCGGTGGTCCTGTTCTTCACCTGGACGATCTTCCTGGTGATCTACTGGCTACTCGGTATTCCCCTCGGGCTGCAGGCGGGTTACGTCTACCCGCCCGCGCCTTGATATCAGGTCACCCCATCCGTCCCGGCGCCCCTTGCCGCGGGTCGACGGGCGGCGCCCGGAGAGGAACGGGCCCGCGGATGAGTGTCAGAGCCGAATGAAGCCAAAGACTAGGAGTAGCTGATGTTTGAAGCTATATCGAGCCCGTATCTGGTGCCCTATGATGGATCCTTTCGCGTCGCGGAGGCGGCGACCGAGCCACCCGAGGACGCTCCAGGCAAGAAGCGCTGCAAGAAGGAGCTCGAGGACGTCGTCGAGAGGCTTCACGACCTACAGCGCATCCTGTACGCGCATGATCATCACGCCATCCTGCTGGTCTTTCAGGCGATGGACGCGGCGGGCAAGGACGGCACCATCCGGGCCGTGATGAGCGGCGTCAATCCGGCCGGCTGCCAGGTCTCGTCGTTCAAAGTGCCTTCATCCGAAGAGCTCGATCACGACTTTCTCTGGCGCACCAACCGTCGCCTTCCCGAGCGTGGACGGATCGGTATCTTCAATCGCAGCTACTACGAGGAAGTCCTGGTGGTCCGCGTGCATCCCGAGTACATCGGCGGCCAGCGACTGCCCGATCCCGTCCCGCTCGATCAACTGTGGGACGAGCGCTACGAATCGATCCGCGACATGGAGAAGCACCTGGCGCGCAACGGCACCGTCATCCTCAAGTTCTGGCTCAACGTGTCGCACGATGAGCAGCGTCAACGCTTCCTTTCCCGGCTCGACGAGCCGGAGAAGAATTGGAAGTTCTCTGCCGGCGACGTGCGCGAGCGCGGTCATTGGCCAGACTACATGGCCGCCTACCAGGACGCCTTGAATGCCACCTCTAAGCCCTGGGCGCCCTGGTACGCCATTCCCGCTGACAGCAAGCCCTACATGCGCCTGCAAGTCGCCGAGATACTCGCCGAGACTTTGGAGAGCCTCGGGCTCCACTACCCGAAGGTGGATGCCAAGGAACGGGAGAAGTTCGACGAGATGCGGGATCTGTTGGAAAACGAGGACTGAGCGCGATCACTCGGCTCCGAGAGAGACTGCCCGATCGGGGAGGGGCTCGCTGCCGCCTTGATTCTCAGGTAAAGGCTCTCTATATTCCTTCCTAGCGATAGAGCAAGACAATCCGTCAAGGGGAAGGAGCTCCGATGTCTGAGCTGGAAGAGATCCCTTGGGAGAACCTCAGTCGTGAGCAGCCGGCTCGCGGGCGGGCGGGTATGGTCGTCGATCTCGAACGCTGTATCGGTTGCCATGCCTGTAGCGTCGCGTGCAAGACCGAGCACAGCGTTCCCCTCGGCGGCTTCCGGACCCGGGTGCGCTACCTCGAGCGGCCCGATCAGCCGACCCTGGCATTCCTTCCGTTGTTGTGCATGCAATGCCAGGACGCGCCGTGTCTCGACGCCTGCCCCACCGAAGCTCTGAGCCGCGGTGCCGACGGCCGGGTCGAGATCGATCAGGATCGCTGCTGCGGCAACAAGGCCTGTATCGCAGCTTGCCCCTACCAAGCGATCTACATCAACGGCGATGGCCTGGCCGACAAGTGCGACTTCTGCACCCACCGTACCGATGTCGGACTCGATCCGGCCTGTGTCGCGGCCTGTCCCTGTGATGCGCTGCGCTTCGGCGACCTCGATGACAGCGAGGATCCGGTCAGTCGATATGCCGAGGAGCGGAGTGCGCGCCCCTTTAAGGAAGACGCTGGAACCCGGCCGAGTGTGCTCTACGTAGGGCACGAAGATTGGATGGAGAGCGCTGCGAACTGCGGCATTCAGATCTCCCGCGACGACCGAGACATCGTCTACGAGCAGCCGATCGACGAGACGAAAGCATAGCCATGAGCACCGGCCACGGCGACACCGTTCTCGTACCCTTCGGCTGGCCGGTGGTGCTCTACCTGACCCTGGCCGGTCTCTCCGCCGGAGCCGCTCTGATCAGCTGCTGGCTATTGTGGAGTGATACCCGGCGCTGGTGGGACCTGGCGCGACGCGGCCTGTTGGTGGCAGCAACGGGCATCGCCCTCGGCGGCTTCGGTCTGGTCGCAGACCTCGAAGCGCCGGGCCGCTTCTGGATGATCCTGGCCCATTTCAACCCCGCCTCCTGGATCGCCTGGGGGGCACGGATCATCACCCTCTTCGGACTGTGGACCGCCTTCGCCTGGGTACTGCTGCGCCGTGAGGCAACGACTGAGGGCCCGATGTCGTCGACCCTGCGCGTTACCACCAGCGGGGTCGCTCTCTTGGCTCTGGCCATCGGTCTGTACCCGGCCTGGGTCCTGATGCAAGCGGTGGCGCGACCGCTCTGGGACAGCCCGTGGATCGCGCCCCTCTTTCTGCTTTCAGCGCTGCACGCGGGCCTCGCGGTGTTGCTTCTGGTCCAGACGAAGGCCGGCGCGGACCAGCCGAAGATCCTCGGCAGCGCTGGGCTCGAGCGCGCCCTGGTCGGCGGCCAAGTTGTTTGTCTAGCCCTCTATGCCGCCACCCTGGCAGGTGCCTATGCCCCAGCGCTGGAGCGCCTGTGGCGCGGCGACTTGGCGCCCTGGTTGTGGATCGGCGTCGTCCTCCTCGGTTGGCTCGTTCCCTTGGCAACCACCGCGGGAGGCGCAGGCTCGGGGCGGCTACTGCTGCGTG
>JBCCGX010000076.1:0-16505 GCA_039029035.1 Acidobacteriota bacterium
CTGATGACGAAGCGCGAATCCGGTAGCTTTGGCTACCCCTTCATGGACGAAGAGTAGCTGATGACGAAGCGCGAATCCGGTAGCTTTGGCTACCCCTTCATGGACGAAGAGTAGCTGATGACGAAGCGCGAATCCGGTAGCAACGGCAACCCCTTTAGGGATGAAGAGTAGACGAGTCCAGCGATGACCGGCGGTGACCTGGTAGCCGACGTCCTGGTCAAACAGGGTGTCCCCTTCGTCTTCACCCTCTGTGGTGGGCACATCTCGCCCATCCTGGTGAGCGCCAAGCAGCGCGGCATCCAGGTGATCGACGTGCGCGACGAGGTGACGGCAGCTTTCGCTGCCGACGCTGTATCGCGGCTCACCGGCACCGTGGGGGTGGCGGCGGTGACGGCTGGCCCGGGTGTGACCAACACCATCACCGCGATCAAGAACGCCCAGATGGCGCAATCGCCCCTGGTGCTGCTGGGGGGTGCCACCGCCACCATCTTGAAAGGACGGGGCTCGCTGCAGGACATCGACCAGATGGCCCTCTTCGAGCCTCACGTCAAGTGGATGGCCTCAGTCGATCGCGTCCGCGATCTGGTGCCGGCGGTCGAGCAGGCCTTCGAGGAGGCCCGCCTCGGCGTGCCGGGACCAGTGTTTGTCGAATGCCCAGTCGACCTACTCTATGCCGAGCCCCTGGTGCGCGATCTCTACGGCGTATCAAAGGATGGCGTTGCCAAGGAGGCCCGCTCCCTGGGCGAGAAGGCGCTGCACTGGTACCTCGGACGGCACCTTCATCGTCTTTTTGCCGGCGCTGAGAAGCACCAACCCAAGGCGCCGTCGACCTTCGAGCCCCTGGCCCCTGCGCGAGGGGAGCTGCGGCGTGCGGTGGCTCGGCTGGCCCAGGCCGAGCGCCCTGTGGCCCTCATCGGCTCTCAAGCGATGGTCCATCCGGAGCGTGCCGAGGCGGTCGCCGTAGCGGTCGATCGATTAGGTATGCCGGTTTATCTGAGCGGTATGGCGCGGGGCTTGCTCGGTCCGGACCATCCGCGTCACTTGCGCCACAAGCGCCGGCTCGCCTTGAAAGATGCCGACGCGGTCATCCTCGCGGGGGTGCCAAACGATTTCCGCCTCGATTACGGCCGCCACATCCCGCGGCGAGCAAAGATCATCTCAGCCAACCTCTCGGATCACGATCTGGTCAAGAATCGGCGCCCAACGATCGGCTTGGTGGCCGATCCGGGGCGTTTTCTGGAAGAGCTGGCCGAGAGCCTGTCCGCCGCCCCTGCAGCAGACGAGCGCTGGCAGTCCTGGATCGACCGTTTGCGCGAGCGCGACGCGGAGCGCGAGCGCGACATCACCGCCCGGGCTGAACAAGAGACCGAGCACATCAATCCCCTCCATCTCTGCCGCGAGATCGATCGCGTTCTCGACGACGACAGCATCGTGGTTGCCGATGGTGGCGATTTCATCGGTACGGCCTCCTACACCGTGCGTCCCCGCGGTCCCCTGCGCTGGCTCGATCCGGGGGTCTTCGGCACCCTCGGAGTCGGTGGTGGCTTCGCTCTCGGGGCACGGCTGACCCGACCTTCGGCTGAGGTTTGGCTGCTCTACGGCGATGGCTCAGCGGCCTACAGTCTGGCCGAGTTCGACACTTACGCCCGACACGGCGTGCCGGTGATCGCGGTGATCGGCAATGATGCCGGTTGGACGCAGATTGCTCGCGAACAGGTCGAGATCCTGGGTGACGACTGCGCCACGGTGCTGCGCCACAGCGACTACCACGTGGTGGCGGAAGGTTACGGCGGTCGTGGCCTGCTGCTCGATCGACCGCAAGATATCGCGCCTGTTCTGGCCGAGGCGAAGGCGATCGCCCGCGGCGGCCAACCGGTGCTGGTCAACGCATTGCTCGGCAAGACCGACTTCCGCAAGGGCTCGATCTCGATGTAGAGCCCTGGCTAGACAACGAAGAAGGAATCCATCATGCGAACGGATCGAACGATATTTCAGCGACCCCGAACCGAGGCGCTTTGGGGCCGCAAGCTCTTGACGGGCGCGGCTTGTGCGCTCATGTTGCACGTCGGCCTTGGCAGCACAGCCGTAGCGGAGGCGCAACAGGCGGCTGGCGCGGCGCCAGCCTTGCCGCCGGCGGTCCAGGCCTTGCCTGAGGTGGTGGCGAAGATCAACGGCAACCCGATCAGCAAGATTGAATTGGTCAATCAGGCGCGGAGTATGCGGCTGCAGTCGATCCAATCCGGCAACGGCGATCCGGGCCAGTCAGTCGGTTTTCTTCGCGTCGTGCTCGACGCTCTGATCGGCGAGCGCCTGGTCTACCTTGACAGCGAGGCGCGCGAGGTGGGGCCGACCGAGGGGGAAGTCAACGAGCGGCTTCAGGCCATCATCGAGACCTACGGGGGCGAGGAGGGCTTCACTAAGGCGCTGGCCGATCAGGGGATCGATCGCGACTACGTACGCCTACAAGTGCGGCAGACATTGTCGATCGACAAGGTGATGGAAGGCGAGATCAAACCCGAGATCCAGATCACTGACGAAGAGATCCAGGACTATTACGGCAAGTTCGGCAACCAGATGCAGGTGCCGGCGACCTACCGTCTGCGCCACATCCTCAAGCTGATTCCGGAGGGGGCGAGCGACGCCGACAAACAAGCCCTGGCGTCTCAGCTCGAAGGCCTGCGGACTCAGATCGCGGGTGGCGCCGATTTTGCCGCCCTGGCCCAGCAGCACACGGATGACGATCGCACCCGTGAGCAAGGGGGCGAGATGCCTTGGATCGTCTTTTCCGGGGTCGAGAAAGGCTTCGAAGAAGCTGTCGGCGCCTTGACCGTCGGGCAGCTCTCTGGTGTCGTCGAGACCCGCCTTGGTTTCCACCTGTTGGAGTTGCTCGAGAAGCAGGATCAGCGCGGCAAGACCCTCGACGAGGCGCGCAACGACATCGCGAACATTCTGGCGGTGGGCAAGGCACGGGCCGAGATCCAGCGGCGGGTCGAGCAGTTGCGAGGCCAGGCACTGATCGAGATCCTGATCTAGCGCTCATCTGGCGCGGTCACGTCGATCTCGGCTCGGCAGGTGCTTCCGCCGTTGCGAGTCGAGAACCAGGCGACGTTCTCGAGCACGGGGTCGACCTCGAGCAGATAGCGGCCGGGCGCTTGCGGTGCCTCGATCGTGAGCCACGAGGTCAGCTCCGCTCCCGGCTCCACAGTCTCTGCGAGCTCGGTCCGCAGGCCGTTGTAGGCGATGTTCTCTCCGGCGGGACTCAGCCAGTGATAGGAGAGCTGGACCCGGGCGGTGCCGAGGGCGGGCCAGGGGTGCGGGCTTGCGTTGCGCAAGCGAACGACAGCGAGGAAGGCTTCCTCCGGTGCGACCGTGGGCGGAGCGTCACAGGACAGCCACTCCGTTGGGTAGATATCGCGTTGGAGGAATTCCTGCGTGCCGAGGAACGAGAGGGCGGTCCCGACGTAGGACGGATTCTGTGACTTTTTCGCCCAGCGCGGCTTCTCGCCATAGCGCGTATCGAGTCGCAAGCGGTAGACGTTGAGCCGGCCTTCGCTGTCGTAACGGACGCGGTGGGGCCGTCGCGGCCGAAAGGCCAACTGGAAGGCGATGCCTTGCGGATCGGTGTCTTCGAAAGCGCGCTCGTGTTTCTCTTTGCCGAGAGCCAGCTCGATGTGATTCGTTGGTGCCGTGTTGCGCAGGTTGAACACCATCGACGGCACCTCCTGGCGGCTCACCAGCCAGAGCTCGGCCGCCTCTCCGCCGAGCATCCAGAGCTCGCCGCCGATCTCTTCTGCCTGGTCCGACGACGCGAACAGCTTAGCGGTGGTGTCCGGCGATGCGATGCCACGGATCTCGAGCTGGCTGAAGTCGGCCGCGCGGCCGAGGGTCGGGTATTCGAAAGGCAGCCAGGCAAATGGAAAGTTGCGCGTATGGGCGTGATTCAGGGCGTTGGGCACGCCGGCACCGAACAGTGTCAGGAGCAGGGTGCTGAGCACCAGGGCGCCGAGGCCGTAGCTGAGGGTGACCATTCGGGCCGGTAGCCGGCTGAGCAAAAAGAGAAATGTGGGGTAGATGGCAACAGCGTTCGGGTTGCCGATCTGGGCATCGTAGAGCGCCGCCGCAGTCGGCTCGAAGATCAGCTGCAGTACGGCGAGAGCGCTCCCAGACGCCAGCAAGACCCACTGGGGGCGGGTTCGCTGGACCGCGGTGGCAAAGAGAAAGAGGATCGGCAGGATGAGAGGAAAGTAGGGCAGCAGCCCGGTCCGGCGGCCCCAGAACAGAAAGGCGGCGTCTTCGACGACGTTGGTGATCGAGCGCCGGCCCAGGGGCGCTGAGGTAGAGTTGGTTGCGCTTGTTGCAGAGGCCAGGGTCTCCCCACGGCCGCCCTCCGCGGTCGAAGTGTCGTCCTTCCAAGGCGTGTCGTGGGGGCTGCTCAGGCGAAAGGTGGTGACCTCGATGCCGGGCTCCTCGCCGTTGGCGGGAGAGCTCGTCGGTGGCCAGGCATAGCCGGTGATGGTGAGCGTCAGGAGGAGGGTCAGTACCAGAGTGCCTGCGAAGCCGAGCAGCCAAGCGCCTGCAGCGCGCTGGTTGCGTCCGAGGTGGCCGGCGAGCAACGGCAGACCGAGTAAGGCCAGGGCGGGCTCATGGGCGACGGCAAGGGCTAGAGCAAGGCCCGATAACACCAACGTCCGGCGCGAGCCGCCGCGTTTCGGATCGTCACGGTCAACCCAGCCGAGGCAGAAGCTGAGCATCACGGCGGCCATGACGAAGATCTCCGCCTGCATACGGAAGAGATAGACGAAGGCGGTGGAGAAAACGAAGAAGCCGGTTCCATAAAGAAGGGCCATGCCCTCGGTGGCGAAGCGCCGCAGGCGCCAACAAGCCGCGCCGATGACGGTGAGGAAGAGCAAGGCGTTGAGGGCGATCACACCGCCACCGCCAGCCAAAGCACCGAAAGGGGCAGCCAGGAGCGGGTAGATCACCGGCCCAGCAAAGCGGGCGGTTTGCCAGCCATCGTCGCTGAGCAGCTCCACCGCCACGCCCTGGGCGAAAGGAAATTCGGCGAACAGACGATCGAGATCCGCCGCGTCACAGCGCAGGTCGCCGTCGTGGATCAGGCTCGAAGCGGTCAGATACTGTGTCGCTTCGTTGCCGTAGAGCTGCATCGGCAGCCCCGGCTTTTTCAGCGTCAGCGGTACCAGAACCAGGAACGAGGCCAAACAGGCAAAGGCTAGGAGAACGGGCCGGTTCATCGGGCCGGGAGTCTATCTCAAGGTGTCCGTGCGGATGCCTTTGATGCCTGGCGGATTGCCTCGTCCAGATTCTGCAGGAAGCGGGAGCGATCTCGCTTGGCGAAGGGCGGCGGCCCGCCGGTGGCTACGCCGACGTCCCGGAGTTGGGACAAGAGCTCCCGCGTCGCCAAGGCTTCGCCGATCATCTCCTCGGTGAACACTCGGCCGTTCGGTGCCAGCACGCGGGCCCCTTTTTCCAGGCAGCGGGAGGCGAGAGGGATATCCGCCGTGACGACCAGGTCGTTCTCTCGCACATGCTCGGCGATCCAGTCATCGGCCGCGTCGAAACCTCGCCCGACGACCACCAGCTCGATGCGGTCTTCGGGTGGCGTGCGCATCCAGGCATTCGCAACCAAGGTCACCTTGAGACCGTGGCGCCCGGCGACGCGGTAGATCTCCGGTTTCACTGGGCAGGCGTCGGCGTCGACGATGACCTCAGTCATCCAACGTCTCCTGGCGGCTGAGCAGGCGATGCATCGAGCGACAGTATCAGGAGGTCCTACCTAGCGACCTGCCCCAGTGCGAACCCCATACATTTTGACGTTGTCGATGCGAAGCCACTCGAAAGCCTGCGGAGCCCCACCCGAGGCCGTTGCCGCATCTGTTGCCGTACCGCCATCGCCAGTGAGCCGGAGGACCGTCCCCAGAGTCTCTCTCCACAGTCCGACCGCCTGGGACTCTGACAGGGGGACGAGCTCCACATCGGGCCAGCCACCTTCGCCGCGTAGGCGAAGCTGTTCTCCGGTCTCGAGGAGCTCGACCGGTGGGCTCGGGGCTGGCTGAATGCTGTAGGTGCCGAGGGTCCGGCGCCAGGACTGTCGAGGCACGGTGACTCGCTCCATCACGGTCTCGTTGGCGCCTTGCTGCAGGTACAAGTCGAAGCCGCTACCTTGGTCGCCGCGGACGAATTGCAGCTGACCAGCGCTCCGCGGCATCATGAAGCGATCGGGGCCTGAGGGGAAGAGCAGGCGGCCGCCGATTCGGTCGCTCCGCGTCCCGATGTCGAAGAGCAGGAGGGCGCTCCCAGAGGGGCGGATCAACAGGCTGCGGTGTGGATGGTTTGGCGCGCGATAGAGGCCGGCGAAGGCCGTGAGACGGGACGCGCTCAGCGGGTGCGGCGTGGCATGGGGCTCTCCGAAGAGGATCGCCGCCAAGTCGCGGCTGATCTGTTTGATCGGAGCGAAGGCGAAGTTGCTCAGCACGACGATGCAGGCGTCGTCATCCGGGAGGCGCAGGAAGTCGGCGACGAAGCCGTTCGAACCGCCGCTGTGGTGGATGAGACGGCGGTCATGCCATCGTGAGATCTGCCAACCATGGGCGAAGGCCTGGGTCACGGGTGTCCACATCAGCTGTCGGGTCTCAGCCGACAACAGATCGTTCCGGTGCAGGGCTCGATCGAAACGGTAGAGGTCGCCGACGCTGGAGAAGAAGCCCCCGGCCGCGCGGATCATCGACATGTTCTGTTCGCTCTCGTCGAGCTTGCCCCCGTTGCCGCGGAAGTAGCCCATGGCCAGACCCTCGAAGCGGCCGCCGTCGTCGATGCCGGTGTTCTCCATGCCGGCCGGATCGAGCACGGCCGACTGCAGGTAGTCGCCGTAGGCGTGGCCGCTGACCGCTTCGATCACCAGGCCAAGGAGAATGAAGTTGAAGTTGCTGTAGCTCGTTCGCTCGCCCGGCGGGAATACCAGCGAGCGCTCGCCGAGTCCTGCGGCCAGACGCGGCCATCGATCGATGTCGCGTCCCTCCGCTTCGGGCATCAGTCGGCTCCAGTCGAGCTCCAGGTTGGGGATGCCGGAGGTATGGCTGAGGAGATGCCGCAGGGTGACTGCGTGCCAGGCGGCGGGCCACTTGGCGAGGTACTTGGCCGCTGGATCCTCCAGCTCGAGCTCGCCCTTCTCGACCAGTGTCATTAGCGCTACGGCGGTGAGGGTCTTGCTCACCGACATGAGCTTGAAGCGGGTCTGCGGGGTGTTGTCGACGTGGCTTGCGACGTGTGCCGCGCCGTAGGCCGACTGAACGAGGATTCGCCCGTTCCGTGCCACGAGGACGGCGCCGCTGAACAGACCCGAATCGACCAGGGGCGTCAGGTAGGCGTCGACGCGAGCCGCGATCTTGGCGGTGGGGTCCGGGTTCTCAGCGCAGGCTGCGGTGGGCCATGCGGCAGCGAAGAGACAGCAGGCGACAGTGGTCGATCCGAATCGCTGGGCCAATGAGGGCTGCATCGTCTTTCCTTGCGCTGTCGAAGGTGACCGTGTAGAAGACGGGAACCAGCATACGCCTCGAAGGCACATCGCGCCAATCTTTGCCCCGAGCTTGCCATAGCCTTGTTTCGCGCAAACCACCGAGGTAGTCTGCGTTCACGTCCCGCCACGTAGTCGATCCGATGAGGGAAAGTCATGACGAAGCGCTTTGACCGTCGTCTGTTGCCAATCCTCTTTCTTCCGGCCGTACTGCTCACCGGGACCGCCGCAGCGGCGGACGATCCGGTGCGGATCGGTGTGGTCTTCGACGGCGAAGCGGAGGTAACGCATCAGCTGCTCGAGCAGATCGAGACCGAGATCCTCACCCTGACCGAAGGCGAGTTCGACGTCCGCTTCGAGGATCGAGACATTCTCGCCGGCGATTGGACGACGACCACGATCAACGCCTCGGTCGACACGTTGTTGAAGGATCCGGAGGTCGATCTGGTCCTCGCCTTGGGCGTCGTGGCGTCTCATACTTTCTGTTGTCGCGAGGATCTTCCCAAGCCAGTGATCGCCGGCTTCGTGATCGATGCGGCGCTGCAGGACTTACCCCAGTCCGATGGGGCCAGCGGGGTGAAGAACCTTAATTACCTGGCGTTCCCGTCGAGCTTCGAGCGCGATATCGACGTCTTTCGCGAGATCGTGCCGTTTCGCAAGATGACAGTGGTGTTCAATCGCTGGTTCGTCAACGTGGTGCCGGAGTTTGCGTTGCAGATCGGCCGGCTGGCGGCGGCTCGTGGTCTCGATTTCCAGATCGTCTCGGTCGGCGATTCGGTGGACGAGGCCTTGGCCGAGATCGGTGACGACACCGAAGCCGTCTACCTGGCGCCGCTGCTGCACCTGCCGGACGAGGACCGCCAACGGTTTATCGATCAGATCACCGCGCGGCGGATTCCGAGCTTCTCACTCTTCGGCATCGCCGAAGTGCAGCGAGGGGTGCTGGCGGCGCAGCGTGACGACGCGTTCTACGATCGTTTGGCGCGGCGCATCGCGCTCAACGTCCAGCGCATCCTGCTGGGTGAAGACGCCGGCACTATTCCGGTGACCATCCCGGATCGCCAGCGGCTGGCGATCAACATGGAGACCGCGCGCTCGATCATGGTTTTCCCGCCCTGGCACATGTTGACCGAGGCCGAGTTGATCAACGAGGCGCCGCAAAACCTCCGTCTGCTGACGATCCGCGAGGCAGTACGAGCGGCGGTTGCCGCCAATCTCGACATCGCCGCTCGCCAGCGGGGCGTGGCGGCGGGGGAGCAGAATATCGCCCGAGCGCGCTCGGCACTTCGGCCGCAGCTCGAAGTCGGCCTCTCCGGGGTCCAGATCGACAACGACCGGGCCTCGTCGCCCTTCGCTGTGCAGGCGGAACGGACGTGGACCGGCGGTCTCACGCTGACCCAGCTGATCTACTCCGAGCCGGCCTTGGCCAACGTTCAGATTCAGGGCTACGCTCAGCTGACCCGCGAGCAAGAGCTCGAGCAGCTGCGCCTCGACATCGCTCAGGAAGCGATGGTCACCTACATGAATGTGCTCCTGGCGCAGACCGTGGAGGAGATCCTCAAAAGCAACCTCGAAGTGTCGCGTTCCAACCTGGAGCTGGCACGGGTGCGGCGGTCGGTGGGCTATGCCGGGCCGGGGGAGGTCTTCCGCTGGGAGAGCGAAGTGGCGACGGCGCGGCGGGATCTGGTCGACGCACGGGCCGAGACGTTCCAAGCGCGGATCGCCCTCAACCGCTTGATGCACCAGCCGATGGAAGACGGGTACCAAACCCAGGCGATCACCCTGGAGGAAGTCTTCCAAGCGCCGCTGGCGGTGCCGATCGGCGAATCGCGAGCGGACGAGCCGATCCTCTTTCGCAGCCGCCAGCAGGTGCTGCCCTTTATCGGGACGCCACTGCACTTCGATATTTTTCGCCAGTTCATGGTCGACGAGGGGTTGTCGCGGGCGCCCGAGTTGGCGCAGCTCGACGCCGCCATCGAGGCTCAGAAGCGGGTGATCGAGAGCGCCCGGCGGGCCTTCCGCCTACCGGAGGTAGCGCTGCAGGCGCAGGTCGACGAGGTGCTCGATCGTGGCGGTGACGGGGCCGATCTGCTGAGCGCAGCGGAAGACACCAGCTGGAGTATCGGCGTACAGGCGACCCTGCCGCTCTATACCGGCGGCTCGCGCCGGGCCGATGAGGTGGAGGCGGAAGAGGCCCTGGCCGAGCTCGAGCTGCAGCGTGCAGCCTTGAGCGAACGCCTGGAGCAGCTGATCCGCTCCAATCTCTATGTCACCAACGCCTCGTTCTCGGGCATTCAGCTGACCCAGGAGGCGGCGGACGCGGCGCGCAAGAACCTGGAGCTGGTCACCGATGCCTATTCCCAGGGGGCGGTTAACGTGCTCGATCTGCTCGATGCCCAGAGCGCCTCGCTGTCGGCCGATCTGGCGGCGGCCTCGGCCCTGTTCCAGTTTTTCATCGATCTGATCAACGTCGAGCGCTCGGTGAACTGGTTCGAGTTCGAGCATCCGCCGGAAGAGCAGGCCGAGTGGTTCGACCGGCTGGAGAAGTACTTCGACGAAAACGGTCTCGAGCCGCGGGCGGTGCGCGGCGGCCTGGTGGACCGCGCGGGCTCTTCCTGGATGGGCCAAGCGCGAGACGACGATGCAGCGAATCGGGCCGCCGAGCCCGGGGAGGAAGGACAGTGACAGCCACAGGAACAGAGGGCGGCGGACTGAGGACGAGGAGCCGGAAAGCCACGGGATGGATGCTGCTCGCTGGCAGCCTGCTCGCTGGCGGAGGGCTCAGTGGCTGTGGTGGCGAAGCCGAGGAGCCCCAGGCGGTGATCCGGCCGGTGCGCTATCAGGAAGTGATCTCCACCGGCGCCCGCCGCGAACGCAAGTTCTCCGGCACCGCCCGCGCCGGGGTCGAGTCGCAGCTCAGCTTCCGGGTCGCCGGCACCGTGCAATCGGTCTCCGCCGTGGTCGGCCAAGCGGTCAAGAAGGGGCAGGAGATCGCCCGCCTCGACGCCACCGACTACCGGCTGCAGCTGCAAGAGGCCGAGGCCTCCTTGGCCCAGGCTTCAGCGGCCCAGCGCCAAACCGAGGCGGACTACGATCGCGTCCGCGGCCTGTACGAGAACCAGAACGCTTCGAAGAGCGATCTCGATGCGGCCCGGGCTGCCTCCGAGTCCAGCCGGGCGCAGGTGGCCGCGGCACAGCAACGGCGCGAGTTGAATCGCCGCCAGCTGGGCTACACCCGCCTGACCGCCCCGGTCGAAGGCGCCATCGCCTCTCTGTTGGTCGAGGCGAACGAGAATGTGGGCACCGGCCAGGCGGTGGCGCTGCTGACCGCCGGCTCGCGGCCCGAGGTGGAGGTGGCGATGCCGGGCGTGCTGATTTCTCAGGTGCACGAGGGCGATACGGCCGAAGTGACGTTTGACGCCCTGCCCGGCGCCAACTTTCCAGCCGCGATCACCGAGGTCGGCGTCGCCGCCACCGGTGCCGGTGCCACCTACCCGGTCACGGTTCGGCTCACCGCCGACGATTCCTCGGTGCGCTCCGGCATGGCCGCTACAGTGAACTTCCGTTTCGAGACCGGTGACACCGAGGAGCACATCTTCGTGCCACCGGAGGCTGTGGGGGAGGATCGAGGTGGCCGCTTCGTCTTCGTTCTGGAACGTGGCGAAGGCGAGTTCGGCAACGCTCGACGGCGGCCGGTCGAAGTTGGCGATCTGACCCCGGAGGGCCTCGAGATCAACGACGGACTGACCGATGGCGAGCTGCTGATCACCGCCGGTGTCCGACGCATCCAAGACGGCCAGCAAGTCAAGGTCCTGGCCAACCAAGGGTCCTAGCTGATGAATATCACCCAGGCCGCGATCGAGAAGAACCGGGTCACGGCAGTGGCTCTGCTGGTGGTCGCCGCTGCTGGCATCAGCGCTTTTCTCGGCTTGCCGCAGAGCGAGGATCCGGGCTTCCTGATCCGCGTCGCGGTGGTGCAGACGGTCTTCCCCGGCGCCAGCCCGGAACGGGTCGAACAATTGGTCACCGACAAGCTCGAGAAGGTCATTCAGGAGATCCCGGAGCTCGATTTCGTCGGTAGCCAATCCAAGACCGGGGTGTCGATCATCAACGTCAACATCCGTGAGGAGTACACCGATCTGCAGCCGATCTGGGACGATCTAAGGCGCAAGATCGAGGACGCCCGCGGCGATCTGCCAGACGACATCCGTGGCCCCTTCGTCAACGACGAGTTCGGCGACGTCTTCGGCATCCTGCTGACCATCACCGGCGACGGCTTCGACTATGCCGAGATCAAGGAGATCGCCGACGAGGTGCGCGACGAGCTGTTGCTGCTCGAAGACGTTGCCAAGGTGGAGATCTTTGGCGCCCAGGAAGAGCGCGTTTTCGTCGAGTACAACAACGCTCGCCTGGCCGAGTACGGCCTGTCGCCGATCCAACTGCAGCAGTTGTTGCAGGCGCAGAACATCATCATTCCGGGCGGCTCGATCACCACCGAGTTCGAGAAGATCGTGCTCGAGCCGTCGGGCAATTTCGAGTCTCTGGAGGGCATCCGACGCACGGTGATCCAGATCCCAGGCTCGAGCGACGTGGTCTACCTGGAGGATCTGGCGGAGATCAGCCGTGGCTACATCGACCCGCCGCAGTCGATCGCCCGCAGTATCGATGGCGACAGCCTGGCGCTGGCCATCTCGATGCGCGAGGGGGGCAACATCGTCGAGCTCGGCGATGTGGTGCGCCCGGCGGTCGAGCGCCTCGAGGCTTTCTATCCCATCGGCGTCGAGTTCGATTGGGTGCAGTTCGCCCCCGATACCGTGGCAGACCTGGTCGACGGCTTCGTCGTCAACCTCTACCAGTCAGTGACCATCGTCACCCTGGTGATGCTGCTCTCCCTGGGCCTGCGGACCGGCCTAGTGGTGGCGACCCTGATTCCCATGGCGATGCTGGCGACGCTGTCGGTGATGAGCATCTTCAAAATTGGCCTGGATCAGATGTCGATCGCTTCGCTGATCATCGCCCTCGGCATGTTGGTCGACAACGCCATCGTCATGTCGGAGTCGATCATGGTGTCGATGGCGTCCGGCAAGAAAGCGGTCCGGGCCGCCATCGATTCGGCGGCCGAGCTCAAGATCCCGTTGCTCACCTCGTCGCTGACCACCGCCGCCGCCTTCTTGCCCATCTTTCTCGCCGAATCGGCGGTGGGGGAGTACACCGCACCGCTGTTCAAGGTGGTGACGATCACCCTGCTGTGCTCCTGGGTCCTCTCGCTGACGATGATCCCGATGCTCTGCGCCACCTTCCTGCGCGTCGAGCCGCAGGGCGAGACGAGCTACGATTCGCGCTTCTATCGCACCTATCGTAGCTTTCTGACGACGGGGCTCAAGCGGCGTTTTCTGGCTCTGTTGATGATCGGCGGCATCTTCTTCCTGGCCATGATGGGCTTCGGTCTGATCCCGAACATCTTCTTCCCGGCCAACGACCGGACCACCTTCACCACCGAGGTCCAGCTGCCGGTGGGCACGCCGATCGAGCGCACCGCCACGGTGGTGGCGGAGATCGAGGATTTCATTCGCGACAACCTCACCGTCGGGGTGTGGCCGGAACAAGAGCGCATCAGCTGGTGGAGCCGGCTGATGGGCAACGAAGGGCGTCCTGACGGGGTGACCAATTGGGGTACCTTCATCGGCAACGGAGGGCCCAAGTTCACCCTCGGTTACAGTCCCGGCCTGCAGTCGCCGGAGTACGGCATTCTGCTGGTCAACACGGTGACCCGGCCAGCGATCGACGAGCTCATTCCCCATATCGAGGCCTTCGCCAACGCCAACTATCCCGACGCCAAGACCACGGTGCGACCGCTGTCCACTGGCCCACCGGCCTGGCCGCCGGTGGAGGTGCGCCTGTCGGGCCGCGACAGCGACGTGCTGTTCGACCTGGTCGATCAAGTGAAGGCCAAGATGCGCGAGATCCCGGGTACCAAGCTGATCGATGACGATTGGGGAGCGCGATCGAAGAAGCTCATCGTCCAGGTGGACGGCCCGCGGGCACGCCGCGCCGGGGTGTCGAATCAGGACGTGGCGATCTCGCTGCAGACCTTTCTCGAAGGGCTCGAGACCACGGAGTACCGCGAGGGCGATCAGCTGATTCCGGTGACCCTGCGCTCGGTGGCGGCCGAGCGGCAGGACATCGACAAGATCGAGACCCTGAACATCTACTCCCAGGCCAACGGCACCTCGGTGCCGCTGAAGCAGGTAGCCGATGTCGAGGTGGCGTGGGAGCCGGCCCAGGTCAAACGGCGCAATCGACTGCGCACCGTCGCCGTCGAGTGTGGTGTCGAGCCAGGGGTCACTGCGGCCGACGTCAACGCTGTGCTGGTGCCGTGGATCGAAGAGCAGGCCGCGGGCTGGGCGCCGGGCTACAGCTTCGAGATCGGCGGTGAGAACGAATCGTCGGACGAGGCCAACGCCTCGATCGGTGCCAAGCTGCCGATCGCCGGCCTGATCATCATCATGCTCCTGGTGGCCCAGTTCAACTCGTTCCGGCGCCCCCTGATCATTCTGATCACTATCCCCATGGGCGTGATCGGAGTGGTGATCGGCCTGCTCGTGGCGCGCTCCTACTTCGGCTTCATGACGCTTCTCGGCATCATCTCGCTCGCTGGTATCGTGATCAACAACGCTATTGTGCTGCTCGACCGCATCCGTATCGAGATCGAAGACAACGGCTTGTCACCGCAGCGCGCGATCCTCGAATCGGCTCAGAAGCGCCTGCGGCCGATTCTGCTCACCACCTGCACCACGGTCGGTGGCATGCTGCCCCTATGGTTCGGTGGTGGCGCCATGTGGGAACCGATGGCGATCTCGATCATCTTCGGCCTCGCTTTCGCCACGATGCTGACTTTGGGGCTGGTGCCGATTCTTTATTCGCTTTTTTTCCGCGTGAGCTTCAAGGACTTTCAGTACGCAACGGACTAAGTCCGGCCCCGGCTCGGGGCGGAGCTCAGCTGCGTGACGAGGGCGGGTCTTCAGCCACCGGCTGCCGGTTCGTCTCGGGCGCCCGCAGGCGAAAATCTTGTGCCTGGCTTTGGCCGGGCTCGAGGTGCAGAGCGTGGCCTTTCTCCATGAAGTCGTCGTGACGGGCCATCACCAGATAGTGGCCGGCGTGTTTCGGATTGAGCTCGTAGCGCCCCTCGGCATCAGTCAGCACGATCTGGCGTTCGCGGCTGGCGAGGTGGAGGAGACTGACCGTCACTTCCGCCAGGGGTTGACCGTCGGCTCGAATCACTTGCCCCTTCAGTCCGTTCTCTTCCTGCGCCATTGACGCCGGGACGGCAAGGGCTATGACGAGTATGAGACTGACCCAAGTACCGGGCAGCTGGGTTGTTCGCATGGCGAATCTCCTGGTTGGACCGGAATCCCCTGTCGTGCTCTTGGGGGAGAACGCGCAAAAGAGAGCCTCAATGGACCAACAAATGTTGAACCCTGCACCGTTCGCATTTCGCTTGCAGGCGGGTGAGATTCTCAGGGCAGCGCGTTGAGGTTCAGCTGCCGGTCCGTGGCTGTCTTACGGTGGTAGATTGCGCACTCCTCAGGCGTCGGTCGACCGAAGCCGGCGGGGCGATCATGGCGGTGAAGCTTCTTGTCAAGAATCCGGTCTGGCAGACCGCAAACGGCGACCGAGAAGGCGACTTGCGCCTCCATAGAGGGCGGATTGTCGAGCTGGGAAGGGGCCTGGCCCCGCGTCGCAGAGAGCGAGTGGTCGACCTGACGGGGCATCGAATCCTGCCGGGTTTGATCAACGCCCATGATCATCTCTCGCTGGATCTCCTGCCCCATCTCGGGCAGCCGCCCTACACCTCGCTCTACCGTTTCGCCGAGGAGGTCTACCAGCCCCAGGCGTCGCCGATCCGTGACGTCTTGCAAGTGGCGCCGCTCGATCGGTTCGAGTGGGGGGGCTACAAGAACCTGATCTCCGGTGTCACCACGGTGGTGAACCACGATCCCTATCCGCGGCGACTGCTCCTGCGATGGCTCTTCGGGCGACGCTTCCCGGTGCGCGTCCCGTGGCGCCTCGCCTGGTCGCATTCCTTGCGCCTGGGGGAGGATCCGGTCGGCGAGTTTCGTCGCAGTCGGGGTCGTCCCTTCGTCATTCATGCAGCCGAAGGCCTCGACGAGGAATGCCACGGCGAGATCGATCGTTTGCACGCCCACGGGCTGCTGCGGCGCAACACGGTGCTCGTCCATGGGATCGCCATGCAGCCCCAGCAGCGCCACAAGTTGATCGACGCCGGGGCTAGTCTGATTTGGTGCCCGGTGTCGAACCTGCGCCTCTACGGCCGAACCGCGCCGGTGGCCGAGCTCAGCGGCCAGGTTCGATTGGGCCTGGGGACCGATTCCACGTTGACCGGCTCGGCGACCCTCTTCGACGAGATACGAGCCGCGGTGGACACCGACCTGGCGTCGCCGCAAGACGTTCTGGCCATGGTCACGACCACAGCGGCGGAGATCTTTGGCCTCGGTCGCCGCGGAACGATCACTGCCGGCGCAGTGGCCGACCTCGTCGCACTGCCGGATGCGGGTCGCGATGCCGCCACAACGTTGCTGGCGGCGCGACCGATCGACCTGGCGCTGGTCACGGTCGGCGGTCGGGCCCACCTGGCACGGCCGGCGCTCGCAGAAGCCCTGGACCTCGGCCGACCCAACGTGCGGCTCGAAGGCCAGCCGCGCTGGCTGATGGGCGAGCCGGCGGACCTCCTGCAGCGCATTGCCGAAGCGGCAGGCGAGGCAGCTCTGGCGTCGCATCCGGTCTGGCAGATGGTGCGACCGATCGGCCTCGACGGACCTATTCGTTGAGATAGGATGCGAAGCCTCCGACCATGAACTGTTTTTACCGTCGTCGCCCTCTCATCTCGCTGCTGCTGGCCGTGATATGCGGATGGCTCGGCAGCTCGCCGGCCCTGGCGGTGGGGGAAGGCCAG
>JBCCGX010000077.1:0-16425 GCA_039029035.1 Acidobacteriota bacterium
AAAGGATGCGTCGGCGCCGCTGTGTTCGACGGTTCGGTCTCATCGCGGCCGGCGATCGAGCCGTTGGATTGCTCGATCGATCTCGAGGCCGCGGTCGCCGGCAATGCCGAGGTCCTGGCGGCTTTCTACAACACGTTGAGTGACCTTCAAATCGACGATTCGGTCACCGACATACTGATCACCCTAGGTGATCAATATCACCTGATCCGGCCCGTAAACCCAAGGCAAGGCATGTTTGTCTACCTCGTTCTGGACCGCAGACGAGGCGATTTGTCGAAGGCGCGACTCCAACTGGCCGAGGCCGAGCAGGTTCTGGGCGCATGAGGGGTCGTGATTCTGGTTGCTGTAAAACAACTCAACCCAGCGCAGACGCGCTGCAACAGGAAAGGAAGCTCTACATGGACTCGACAAAGGGCGCAGCGACAGGTTGATAGCCAGGTTTACGTTGTCCGAAATCGAGAAAGAGACATCTATTCGCCAGTTAGAACAACAACAACAACAACAACAACAACAACAACAACAACAACAACAACAACAACAATGAGGACTGCACAATGGCATCAGAAAAAGAAGCAATCACAGCGTTCGAGAACATTCGCGCCGACGTCCCGGGATTCATCGCAGCTTCGTTGGTGGATCTCGATTCCGGCATGACGCTGGCCGTCTTGGCCGCACGACCGGAGTTTGATCTCGCCGCAGCTAGCGCCTACAACAGTGAGATCGTCAAGCAGAAGCTGAAGACGATCAAAGCCCTGAATCTCTCCTCGGTTCTCGAAGACATGCTCCTCACGCTGAGTGATCAGTTGCACATCATCAAGATGGTGGGCCCTACTTCGTTCATCTACCTGGCGGCAGACAGAGCCTCGAGCAACCTCGCGATCATGCGTTCCTCGCTGGCCAAGCACACGGCTGGGCTCGACTAACTGAGACGGAGACGGAGCGACCATCCTTCGGCGGCGCGCCACTCGGCGCCGCCGAAGGACTGCACCGACCGTCGACTGCAGGATCGATGTCGGCTGGGCAAACGGTATGGCACTGCTAGACCCTCAACGAAGATACATCGTCGTGCGCGTTGTCTACGACGGCCCGGCGTACGCGGGCAAGACGACGAACCTAAGAAATCTGGCGCAAAGCCTAGGGTCGAAAATCTATTCGGGCGAAGAGGCGGAAGGGCGGACTCTCTACTTCGACTGGGTCGACTATGTCGGTGGTTTGTTCGAAGGGATGCCGATTCGTTGTCAGATCATCAGCGTTCCGGGGCAAAGGGTGCTCGAAAGGCGTCGCCGTCTGTTGCTGGAGACAGCGGATGTTGTGGTTTTCGTGGCCGATTCGCGGCCGCAGCAGCTAGCAGAAAACGTGCGTTCTTTCGCCGTTCTGCAGCGAGTCATGGCGCCGGCGACGCCCCCGGTGGGCCTGATCGTACAGGCGAACAAGCGCGACCTCGAAGACGCGATCACTGTCGACGCTCTGCGTGATGCCATGGACAGCGAGGGGTCGTTGGCCATGACCGAGGCTGTCGCGGAGCGTGGCGACGGGGTCCGCGACACGTTCGTCTTGGGCGTGCGGCTGGCCCTCGATCGAGTGCGGGAGCTTTGGGATCGGAATGCCTTGCCGACGCTCAGGCCGGGCATCGACGATGGCGACCAACTCCTCGCTGCGGTCCAGGCGGCCGAAAGAGGCGAGACGGAGAGCCTCTCGATAGCGGGCCTCGGCGCCATCGATCGGCGCTCCCCGCCGGAGGCCGTGCCCGAGCCGCAACCGCCACCGACGTCACGGACATCTGGGCCACCATTCCCCGACGCTTCGATTCCCCCCGGACTCGTCTGGCCGCCGGTCGAAGGGCGCATCGCCGTCCACGAATCAGCGCGTGGTATGACACGGCCCGAGCGCAGTCGCAACGGAGATTGGATCGGCTTGTCCAACGAATGGAAGCTTCGCGCGCCGCTCGAGGGACTGTTCTTCGATCTTGACGAAGCTCGCAATGCACTGGTCGATTGGGCCCGCTGGCACGCTGCGGCGGGGGTACGGTTGTCCGGCCCCCGAGCCTTGGCGTTGGTACCGGAAAGTCCAGGTGTCTGGCGGCTGTGGCAGATCGTCCGGCGAGTACCTTCGCTGCGCGACGCCATACGGCAGCTCTTCGCGCAACCCGACGACACCCTCGTGGGAGAGCGCTTGTTGCAGGCGATCGACCTCCGCCTGCGGGCGGAAAGAGAGCTCATCGCAGCGGGATGGTTGGGGCGCCTGGATCTCGACTCGATCGGTGCTTCGAAAGAAGGCGAGCCGTTCTTCACCGGCTTCTGTCCTTTCCCGGGTGGTTCATCGAGCCCGGCTGCGAGCGCCGAACCAGACGAAGACAGATTGGTCTCCAGGGAGTTGGGGCCCCTCGTTCGTGACGAGCTCGGGCGCGCCCCCCGTCGCATCCCGGCGGTGTTGGAGAGCCTACAGAATGCCGCAGCGATGCAGCATCGACAGGACGTCGCGGCGGCGATTCAACGGATCCTGCTCGGGCAGTGAGACGGTCATGAACCAGCACGATCCTTCCGCAACGATCCTGTGGAGTCATCCGACGGCGATCCTCGCGATCGACGGCGGAATGCGCGTCCGCTACGCGAATCGTTCGGCAGTGTGGCTTCTCGCCACGACCGACGAGTCGCTCGAAGGCCAGAACGTGGTCGAGCTCTTCGGTGGCGAGGAGAGTCTGATCCGGGCGCTGGACCACGGCTGTGAAGCCAGGGAGGAGCGCCGCCTCAAGCTGACGCTGCGACGCGGCGAGTGTCAGATCGAAGTCGGAATGACGATATCAGCCTGCCTCGAGGGAACGATGCCGCTGCGGATCCTCTCCTTTCGAGATATAACGGCGCGCCAGCTACTCGACAATCGGGTGGGCCAGCTCGAAAGGCTGGCCTCCGCTGAACGACTGGTGGGGGGCCTGGCGCATCAGCTGCGAAATCCCCTGGCGGCGATCTCGGCTCTGGTCGAGAACCTGGTTGCGGAAATGCCGAGCAGCGACCCGAGAGTCGAGTACACGTCGCGTATGCTCAACCAGGTCACCCGTATGGAGCGCCTGATCCGAGCCTGCCTCGAGCTGGGCCTCGACTCGGGGGTCGAGCGCCGGCGCTCGATCCCTGAGCACATCGGGGTCGCGGCGATTGACTCGTTCGAGTCCCTTCACGGCGTGGCTCCGAAGCTCGTGGCCGAAGCCGGTTGTCGGGAGGTCGTCGTGTGCGAGAAACAGATCGTCAAATGTCTGGGCCTCTTGCTAGAGAATGCGTTCGATGCCTGCGGTGACGCGAGCAAGATGGAGCTCTCCGCCGCGACGGATTCCGTGTACGGCACCGACCAGTTCGTCTGTTTCGTCGTGCGCGACGAGGGGCCAGGCATCGCCCGGCGGGACCTCGGCAAGCTTTTCGAGCCTTTCTACACCACCCAACCGAATAAGATAGGATTGGGTCTGGCGGCGGCGCAAGCGCTGGCCGTACACAATGGCGGCGCGATCGAAGTTCGCTCGAAGCCGGGAGACACTCAGTTCCTCTTGCGACTTCCGGCCGCGGAAACTCCGGAGCAACTACCAGGGTCTGTGGAGATGGCTCGGGACCGGCGGTGACGTTCGAATGAGCTCTGAATCGATTCGTTCACGACAGAAACTGCCGTTCACTGACGCTTCTGGAAATCTCGACCCTGAGAGAATCGCGAGCTTGCGGGCACTCGATGGTGCCGGCGAAGACTTGTTCACCGAGCTCTCGGCGATGTTTCTCGACCGCTCTCACGCCCTACTCGCCAAGCTACGGCAAGGTTTCGCCACCGGCGATCATGCGGCAATCATGCAATGCGCTCATTCTCTCGGCGGCGGCGCCAGCAACGTCGGAGCGCAAAGGATGTCCAGGCTCAGCAAACAGATCGAGCTCTTGACTTCGCGCGGCAAAATTCTCGACTCGCGCGAGAAGATGGCTGAGCTGGAGACCGAATTCCAGCTAGTCGAAAAGGAACTGGCGAGAATTGCGGAGCTACCGCCTGGGCCCGAGTAGCTGGTTCCGCGGCCAACGGGCGGAGCATGGCTAGGCGGCCGTTCGAAGTTGTGGCCGCGTCGGACTCCTGGATAGGCGAGATTCAGAGCCACGACTTTGCGGATGCTCAAGGAACGGAGGATGACCAGGCCGAGGTGTCGCCGGACTCGAAGCCGTCGGCAAGACATCTTAGGAACGGCCTCCTAAAACTGACTCAAGAAACGCTTGCTTCAGCGGCCCGCGTCTCGGATACTCCGTCGCATTACAAACTCTCCCGTCAGGAGCTGCGACTCGAGGATGTCTACCCTCGCGGGTGGAGTCCGTTGGGTAAGACTGTTCCTGCTAGACCGGGACAAAACGAGGTGGCCTGATGAAGACTTGGATGCGCAGCTGCACGCTACTCGGACTTGGTGCCTTGCTTGGAAGCGTGGCTCATGGTCAGGCGGAGTCAGTGATTACCGAAGACCCGGAGAAAGCTTGGGTCGGCATCAACACGACGACGCCTCGGGCGGCTCTCCATGTACGAGGCGATTCGAACCAGGGTGTGCCATGGAGTCAAATCTACTTGGAGCCGACGGCAGCCAATATGTCGGGGGCCCTGGTCATGAAGTCGACCTTCAACAACCAAGAAGCCGAGTGGTACATGGGGCCAGGTAGCGGAGATCCGCGCCATAACCACTTCCGTTTCTTCGTTTACCACGACCCTGAGAATCCGGGCCGAACACCGGGTGGCAACATCATGCTGCTCCAAGAGAACGGCGATGTAGGCATTGGTCTCGGCCCAAAGGTCGCCAGACCGCGGTACGGCATCGATGGCAACACCCTGGAAGGCGCCGTGATGCGGGTTTTAGGATCGAAGAATAAGGTAGCCATCGGTGCCTTTGATATGAAGATGCCTGGTAAGTATGGCCTCTATGTAAACGATGGCATTCTCACCTCTAAGCTGAAGGTCGCCAACGTGAAAGCCGATGACTGGGCAGACTACGTCTTCGCTCCGGACTATGAGCTGCGCCCCCTGGAAGAAGTGGAGCAATTCATCGAAGAGAATCAGCACTTGCCGGGCGTGCCGTCGGCCGAAGACGTGGCCAGCGATGGCGTAGACATGGTCGCCATGGATAGCACTTTGCTCAAAAAGATCGAGGAGCTGACGCTCTACATGATCGACATCAAAAAGGAAAACGAGCAGTTGCGCCAGCAGCTCGATGAGCTCTCGAAGACGGTCGGGCAGGGGAGTTCCCAGCCGTGAGAACGGCGCAGATCCTTGGTGCCGTGGTGCTCGGCTGTGCCTTTCAGGCGGGAGCCGGGGTCGCTCAGGAAGAGAGATCGAGGGCCGTGTACATCGCTAGCGATGAAGTCATTCCGAATCCGGAGCGCGGCTGGCTCAAAGCAGAAGACTCCATCGACACCAGGCCACAAGCAGCCAACAGAGATTACGCCAGCTTGGGTGACCAGGATCTCCCAGCGGTTCTCGGGACGGAAGATTACTCCGACAAGGGCATCACGCTGGTTCGCCGACTTTTCTACTTGCACGAGTTCCTCCAAACCGACATCACGCAGGCTTTCTTGAACAGCGTCGATGCCGATTTCGACACGCTCCGCGAATCGGGCCTGAAGGCCGTCGTGCGTTTCGCCTACTCTTGGGACCCGGCTCGCGTGGTTGAGGACGGAGAGGAAATCGACAGGGACGCCACGGAGGCACAGATCCTCAGGCATATCGCCCAGCTGGCCCCGATACTGCAGAACAATGCTGATGTCATTGCCCTCCTGGAAGCCGGTTTCATCGGCTCTTGGGGGGAGTGGTACTACTCGGACAACTTCAGCGATGAAGTCCAAGGCGAGCGCGACTTGTTGTACCCGGTGAACGACGCCCAATATCGTGCTCGCGGCGACGTGTTGGCGGCGCTGCAGGCAGCCCTTCCGAACCGTTTCATCTTGCTTCGAACGCCGCTGTTCAAGGAGAGGCTCGGCGATATCGACTACGGCAATGATCCCGCTCCGAATATGGACTGGGTCGGGCATGTCAACGACTGTTTCTTGAAGGATGCAACGGATTCGGGCACGTATACAGCCGCGTTGTCGGTGGCCAACCCCGAGACGAATGCGCAATATGCGGAGCTCATAGAAGACACCCTTGATGTTCCCATGGGGGGCGAGACCTGCGGAGAGTCCGAAGAAGCAATCGCTTCTCAGCGCACCTCGTGCACGTCGGCACTGAGGCAGTTGGCACAGCTACACTGGTCCTATCTCAACGCGGATCACAGCGAGGTAGTCTTGGATGATTGGGATGATTGCCGCTACGCGATCACCACCCGGCTCGGCTATCGTCTCTCGCTGGTCACTAGCGAAATCGAACGGATGGAGAATGCAGGCGGCCTTCTGTCTTACGCGTTCGAGCTGACGAACTCGGGATTCGCCGCCCCAATCTACCCGCGTGGGGTCGAGTTGGTTCTGAGGGGTATCCACGGGAGCGGTGTTCCCGTTCGGCTGCCCTTGGAAGGTGTCGATCCGACACGTTGGACGAGCGCTACAGAAGAAAATCCCACCCATCGGATGGCGGGGAACGTCGCCTTGGGTGACTTGGCCCCAGGCGTCTACGAAGTGTGGCTGAACCTCCCTGACCCAAGCCCGAGCCTCGGCGCGAATCCGAGCTATTCCATCCAACTCGCCAACCAAGGCGTGTGGGACGGAGCGACCGGCTGGAACGCCTTGGGGCACCAAGTGAGCGTCGTGGATGCCGACGGCCGGATGACCGTCTCGGCGGCGCCCCGCCAGGGGGCCGATCAAGTGACGTATGAGGCCTCGGCCAGCATCACGTTTCTGCCGGGCTTTGACAGCCAGGGTAAGAGTCTCGCCGCCTTCGTTCGCTAGTTGAACCAGGTAGCTACCTAGAAGCGCGCGACGTCCTGCGGAGCCATGGCGTCGAGACGAGCTGAGGCCAGGCACGGATCCACGCCGGCCCGTGCCTGTGGCACACCGAGCAAGCTTCAGTCGATGGCGAAGGACTGCAGCGTCACCGGTACCGCGGTCTGGAGGAAGCACGAGGGAGCGGCTTCATCCGGGGTGGCATCGCCGTTGGCGTCGGGATCGAGACCGGCGGCGGACGCATCGGTGTAGGTGGCGCCCAAAGAATCCCGGCCGGTGACGTCGATCGAGTTGCAGAACTCGCCGCCAACAGCGGCCGAAAGGGTCAGCAGCTCGATCTCCACTGTCACCGAGGCGATGGCGGCCGGCGCCAGGCTCTGGCTCGGCGCTTGGTTGATCAGCTGGGTGACGGAGTCGCCGTCGAAGGCAGGATTGGCCAGGCTCGCAGGGACCGACGAGATCGAGCTAAAGGTCCAATCCACGCCGAGGGTGCCAAAGACCGCGGACAGATCGTCGAGGGTGCTGAGGTCGAGGATCGTGTCGCCGCCGAAGTTTTCGAAGGTGTAGATGATCTGGAGAGTCGCAGGCAGCGAGGAGTCTTGTGGCGTCATTTGCTTGGCCGCGCCGATGCGGGGAAAAACACAGGCGGCGTTCGGCGTATGGACGCACATCTCGGCGGCGGCCTCGGTGCCGCCCTCGATAGCAGTGAGGCGCATTCGCCAGGCGCCTTCCTCGTCGTAGTTGAAGTTGCCGTTCGGATTCGCGTCGGTGTCGGACGGATGGGAGAACCATAGGAATTCGGGATTCTGCGAGACCTGGTAGAGATCGACGAAGCCCGTCGTGGCGTTGGGCTGGTTGTTGCGGGCGTCGATCAGGGGCCGAAGACCGGCGGTCAACAGATCGACCACCGGGTTGACGGGCTGGTTGTCGCCGACGTCAGTGCGGATTTGCAGAGTCAGGGTGTCGAGGCCGGCGATGGTGTTGCCATAGGCGATCGAGAATTGGAAGTTCCACCAAGCGCGATCGAGGGCCGCTGGCGGGTTGGTGTCGTGGCCGAGTTGTACCTCGTAGTCGCCGCCCGTGCCCATGACGACCTGCCCCGTCCGTCGTTGCTCTGCGCGCAGCGCCAGCTCGAGCGCGCCGCCCGGAAACCCAGCCGCCTCGGTACGCGCAAAACTGCCGTTGCACTGACCGCTGCCAACGTCCCAGCCGAGGCTCGAGGGAGGGCCCATCGGACCCGGGGAGTTGCCGAGGCTGCCGCCGCCCACGGTGTCGGGTTCGTTGCAGGGCGCCTGTGCCACCGCAGGGACCGTGGCTACCCCGGAGGTTGCACCGAGTATCAATAGGGCGACTCTGATTACGGGTGAGCTGAACCAGGCTGGTCGAAACACTGAGAGAAGCTCCTATTACGATGTTTCTCCGATGCGCTAGATTGTCTTCGCAACATATCGAGAAATTCGGCCATGCGCAATCATGATGTGCCGGCCGTCGGCTCAGGAGATCCGGCCCTGCACGGGCCGACCGGTCGCACTCGAAGGCGCTCATGACCTGAGTTGGGCCACGGGGAAGTCCGCTTCGGCCCTGGTCCCGCCCCTCGCGGGAGCCCATGCGGTGCCGATAGTGCCAGCCAACTCTCGCACGGCGCCGAGTGTGCCAGCTAGCTCTGGCACGGCCACCTCGGTCACAACAAGTCACACCGTGCGAACTCAAACCGTGCAGCCGCCTCGGTCACGGCCCACAAGGCGAGTGTTGTTCTCATTTTGCCAGACCATTTCGCCTACCACAGTTATACTGGTAAAAATTCTGAAACGGGACTTCCTGGTTGCACCGAGAAAGGAGACGCGGCATGTGGCCGACAGCACAGGTGCGGATCGCCTTCGGCGTCTGGTCTCTTCTGAGCCTTCAAGCGGCGCTTGGGGCTGCTGAAAAGCCGGCAGAGCAGACTTCCAGACAACAGTTCACCATCCGTCCGGCGTCGTCTGAGATCCGCATCAACGGAGTGCTCGACGAGCCGGCCTGGGAGCAGGCGGAGGTCATCGTGCTGGGGCGCGAGTGGGCACCGGGGGACAACACTGTGCCACCGGTTGCGACAGAGTGTCTGGTGACTTTTGACGACGACAACCTCTACGTCGCCTTCCGCGCTTCCGACCCGGAGCCGACAAAGATCCGCGCCCGGCTGGCGGACCGGGACGTTACATTCTCTGACGATACGGTGGGCTTCCTGGTCGACACCTTCAACAGCCAACGCGAGGCCTTCGAGTTCCGGGTCAACCCGCTCGGCGTCCAGATGGATGGCACTCTGACCGACATCGGAGCCGCGACGCGGGACATCAACTTCTGGCAGCGGGTCGACTACGACGGCATCCAGGACTGGTCCTGGGACGCGATCTGGAGCTCCGCGGGCAAGATCAACGGCAACGGCTACGTGGTCGAGATGGCCGTACCCTTCCGCCAGCTGCGTTTCGCCGCCGGCTCCGGGCCCCAGACCTGGGGCTTCCTCGCCACCCGGCACTACCCGCGCAACCTCGAATACCAGTTGCGCTCCAGCACCCGCGACTTCGACCGCAATTGCCAGGTCTGTCAGTTCGACACCCTCGCGGGTCTGGCCGATCTGCCGCGGGGAGAGAACCTCGAGATCAACCCGACGGTCACCTCCCAGAGCACCGAGACCCTCACCGGCGCCGGCTCGACCGACGACGACACCGATGTCGGCCTCTCGGTGCGCTGGGGGATCACTCCCAACATCTTGTTCAACGCCACCCTCAACCCCGACTTCTCCCAGGTCGAGGCCGACATTGCCCAGCTCGATGTCAACGAGCGCTTCGCCCTCTTCTTTCCCGAGAAGCGGCCGTTCTTCTTGGACGGCGCCGAGATTTTCGCCTCACCGATCCAAGCGGTCTACACCCGCACCATCGCCGATCCCACCGGCGGCCTCAAACTGACCGGACGCCAGGGCAAGAACTCCTTCGGCCTGCTGTTCGCCCGAGACCGCATCAACAACCTCTCCTTCCCGAGTTTTCAGGGCACTGGCGCCGGCTTTATCGACGAGGAAACGACCAGCGGCGCCGTGCGCCTGCGGCGCAGCATCGGCAAGACCTCCAACCTCGGGCTGATCTACACCGGCCGCGAGGGGGATATCTACAGCAATCATGTTCTGGGCGTCGACGGCCGCTTCCAAGTGAGCAAGTCGGGCATCCTGCGCTTCCAGTATCTGGCCTCGGACACCCGCTATCCGGAGGACCTTGCCGTCAACCTAGGCCAGCCTCTCGGCTCCTTCAACGACGATGCGCTCGAGGTGAGCTACAACTACCAGACCCGCAACTGGCTGGGTATCGGCCGCTACCGCAACTTCGGCGAGGACTTCCGCGCCGACCACGGCTTCCTCCGGCAGGCGGGCCTCGAACAGCTTGCGGTGGTCGTGGTGCGCAGCTTCTGGGGCGAGCCGGATGCCTGGTACACCCGCCTGGGGGTGCAGTTCGACCACATCCAGGCCCGCCGTGACGACAACGGCGAGCGCTTCGACGAGAGCTCCAACATCACCTTCATCTACGAAGGACCCAAACAGTCAATCGTGCAGTGGGCGGTGCGCAAGAACTTCGAGACCTTCCTAGGCCAGAGCTTCGACAACCCGCGCACCGACCTCTACTTATCGATGCGACCGAGCAAGCGCACCGAGCTCGAGGTGTTGCTGCGCGGTGGCAAGATCATTGACTTCTTCAACGTCCGGCAGGCCGACTTCTTCAACGGCCGGGCGGAGATCAGGTTCAAGCTCGGCCGCGGCTTCACCGGCGAGCTGTCGCACCTCCTGCAGGAGCTTTCGGTCGACGAGGGGACCTTCCTGATCGCCAATCTGACCCAGGCGACGCTGATCTACCACTTCAACGACCGCGCCTTCATCCGCGCCATCGTCCAGTACAACGATACCGAGCGCATCGCCCGCCTCCACAACGTACCGTCGATCGTCGAGCCCAACCGCCGGACGGGACTGACCCAGGGCCTGTTCTCCTACAAGCTCAACGCCCGGACCGTGCTGTTTGTGGGGTATTCCGACAATCACCTCGGTACCGGATCGCTGGACCTCGACCAGACCAACCGCACCTTCTTCCTCAAGCTCGGCTATGCGTGGGTGAGGTAGCGCCCCAAGACAGTCGAGTTTGCAGCTCGACTTCCTTGGCCCAGCCCCTCTCTGGTGGAGGGGGCACGCTGCGCGCACCCAGCCCCACGTCCGAGCCTCCGATTGCAGCCTGTGAGATCTATGCGCAACGGGCTCCCAGGAAAGCCCAAAGGGCCTCGAGAAGACCGTCACGCCCCTGCTTCGCGTCTCGGCCTTTCCGGAAGACAGGCCTTCGCTCTCATGTGGGGCGGGCAGCTGATCTCCCTGATCGGCTCCGGCTTGACGCGTTTCGCCCTCGGGGTCTGGGTGTTTCAACGCACCGGCTCGGTGACGCAATTCGCTTTGATCTCGATGTTCGCCAGTCTCCCGGGTCTGCTCGCGTTACCTTTCGCCGGCGCTTTGGTCGATCGCTGGGACCGCCGAAGGGTAATGTTGGTCACGGACTCGATCTCGGCCCTGGCGACCGTGGGCCTTGCCTTCTTGCTCTGGCGGGGCTCACTCGGGATCTGGAGCATCTATCTCTTCGCCGCGATCGGGTCGATCCTGGCGATGTTTCAGTGGCCGGCTTACGTCGCCGCGACGACCCTTCTCGTTCCGAAGAACCAGCTCGGCCGGGCCGCCGGCATGATGGAATTCGGCCGCGCGGCGGCGAATATGGCGGCGCCCGCGATGGCAGGTTTGCTCGTTCTCACCCTCGGCCTTGGCGGAGTCCTGTGGGTGGACGTCTCGACGTTTCTCATCGCCGCGGCCACGCTGTTTCTGGTCCGGGTGCCGCGTCCGCCGGTCAGTGCAGAAAGCCGAGAAAGCGCCGGCTCACTGGTCGCTGAAGCTCGGTTCGGCTGGGTTTTCATCCGTCGCCGGCCCGGGCTGTTGGGGCTTCTGCTCTATTTCACCATCCTCAACTGGGTGCTGGCGATCGCCTTGGTACTGGTGACCCCGATGGTCCTCGCCTTCGCCTCCGAGGCCGTTCTCGGAACCGTACTGGCAATCACCAACGGCGGGCTGGTCGTCGGCAGCGCGTTGATGACCGCCAGCGGCGGACCCACGCGGCGGATCCACGGCATCTTTGCTGGCGGGGTGCTCTTCGGTCTGGCCCTGGCGGTGGCCGGCCTCGCGCCGTCGGCGCCGCTTTTGGGTGGCGCGCTCTTTGTGATGATGCTCGGCTTTCCATTTATCAACGCCTGCAGTCAGACGATCTGGCAAAGCAAGGTGCCGGCCGACATCCAGGGTCGAGTCTTCGCCGTGCGGCGGATGATCGCCCAGAGTACGGCCCCCCTCGGCTACCTCGTCGCCGGCCCGCTCGCCGACAGAGTCTTCGAGCCCTTGATGGCCGAAGGCGGAGCCCTGGCCCCCGTGCTCGGCCCGTGGCTCGGGACCGGCCCAGGTCGTGGCATCGGCTTGCTCTTCCTCTGCCTGGCGGTGATCCCGATCCTCGGCACTGTGGTGCTCTACGCCCGTCCCAGAGTGTGGCGAGTCGAAGACGAGCTACCCGACGCGATCCCAGATCCTGCCGAACCGAAAGCAGATTGAACACTAGAAGCATCTGTAACGACCTGTATAATCTCTTGACATTCTGAATTTCAGCTTGGAGAAACGGCCATGGATGATCGACGCCGCACGCCCCTCTGGCTTTGCGCCTTGACACTGATGCTCGGGTTCTCGGGACCGGCGGCTGGCGCTCCGGTGGCCGGTGAGGCCCGCTTCGATGGAATCTGGGAAGGAGTGATCACCTACCGGCCGGCGGAGATGGAAATCGAGGCTCTGGTCGAGCTCGGGTTCGATCCGGATGGCGAGCTGGTCGGAACCACCGACATCTCGACCCTGCACATGAAGTTCTACCATCTGGATCGCGTGATACCCGAAGGCCGCCAGATCACTTTCGACTTTCTGTACGATTCAGAGCGCCACGGACCCAACAGCCGCTTTATCTTCTCGGGCGAGCTGGACGAAGCCGGGGAGATGATTCGTGGGGAATTCACCGACGGCGACAAGCAACACCCCTTCTTCCTGCGGCGAACCGGCGATGCAGGGGATCCCCGCAAGCCTCGTGTGGAGCTACCGGTGACGGTACTCTCCGACACTTGGGCGGCCCTGCGTGATCGCTTCAACCGCGAGGTCGAGGACGTTCGGCTGGTGATGCTCTTATCACCCAGGTGAGAGTTCTGCCTGATAAGCGCCCGGGTGGTGCAACGACATGTTCTGAACCGTCTCGAAGATCCGCGGCTGCAGACCTACGTGGTCTGGGGACCGATGCTCGACAAAGAAACCGAGGACGATGCCCGCTCGGCGACCAGCCATGTGGGCGACGCACGGAGTACTCACTTTTGGACTCCCGACCACGCCATCGCGGAGGCCTTTCAGGGGCCTCTCGGCCTGGAGCTCGAGAGAGCCTGGGATACCTTTCTCCTGTATGAGCCCGGTGTCCGCTGGGACGACACGCCGCCGACGCCGACCTACTTCATGCACGTTGGAAAGCGTCTGCCTGAGGAGCAGAAGTTCAACGGCGACAAGCTGCGTGAAGCCGCCCAGAGGATGCTCGACGCGAGCACCGCTGCGGCCGTCGACTAGGGTGTGCCGGGCATAGATCGCGAAGGGTGATCGAAGGCTCGGGCGTAGGGGCTTGGCCAAGGCAGTCGAGCTGCAAGCTCGACTGCCTTGGGGCGCTAGGAGAGCGCGGCGGCTCGTAGCCGATGCATCAGCCGCTCGGCGACGGTACCAACGTGCGGTGGATAGTTCATGCTGACATGGCCGCCGGGAACCGTGTGGATCTCGATTCCCCCGGCCGCGAGATCGATCCATGGACGCTCGGGGCGCTCGACGCCTCCCGGACGCCTCTCGGCGGCCCGCAGAAAGAGGAGCGGGCTCGTCAGAGGCTCCGGACGGTAGGTGTAGAGTGCTTGCACATTGCTTCGGATCACGCGCACGCGGCGGCGGAATTGCTCCGTATCAGGGGACGTACCGTTCCCCGCTCTTCGAGCGGCCTCCAGGGTGTGATCGAGCTGCCTGGCGGCCGGCAACTGGCGGAGTGCGTCGAGCGGCACGGGAGGCCGATCGTCGAAGGCCCAACCGATCATTTCGGCCTCGTCGGGCCGTGGCGGGAGCTGGTCGAGACAGGGCGAGTCGAAGAGCGCCAGCAGCCCGACCTCCTCGCCTTGATCCACCAGTTGCTGGGCCATCTCATAGGCGATCGAACCTCCCATGGAGCTGCCGCCGAGCAGGTACGGCCCGCGCGGCCGCACCGCGCGAATGGCTTCGAGGTAGTGTGACGCCATGTCGCTGATCGTGCCGAGAGTCTCTTCCCCGGCCTCGAGGCCGGGCGAGCGCAAGGCGAAGAGCGGTTGCTCGGGAGCCATCTCCCGGGCCAGGTCGCGGAACCAGAAGGCGGTTCCTCCTACCGGATGAACCAAGAAGAAGGGAGAGCGATAACCTCGCGGCTGGAGGCGCACGAGGCAAGACCGGCGACCAGGGCCGCCCCCGTTCCCTTCTTCAGCCGCCACCAGGGCCGCGAGCTGGCCGAGAGTCGGGGCTTCGAGGAGTTCGCTCGGCCCGATCTCGAGACCGAAAGTTTTACTCATCCGGTCGGTGAGCTGGATCGCGCTCAGCGAGCTGCCGCCGAGCTCGAAGAAATCGTCCGTAGCGCTCGGAGCCTCGCCGCCAAGAAGCGTCTGCCAGATCCCAGCGAGGGTCGCTTCGTGGGGGTTCGGGGCTTGTGTGACCTGCCCGTCTTCGACCGCCACTGCGGCTTCGAGCGGGGCTTCGAGTGGGTTGTCGATGTCCGGTCCTTGGCGCTCCGCCCCGCTTTCGAACCAGAAACGCCGCCCCTCGAAGGGGTAGGTCGGTAGGGGGATTCGGCGGCGTCTTTCCGCGCCGTAGAATGCCGCCCAATCCGGTTCGGCTCCGTGCAGCCAGAGTCGGCCGAGCGTCGCGATGAGCTGACGCGGATCCGCCTGGGTGCCGGCCGACTTGCGCGGCGGCAGGGAATTGAGGATCGCTGGCGCCTGGCGTCCGTCGGGTTGTTGCTTCGCCAGGGTCGCCAGCGACTGGCCGGGGCCGACTTCGAGCAACAGATGGCGCGAGCGCAGCAGCTCGCCGCAACCGTCCATGAAGCGCACTGTCTGGCGAAGCTGAGCGCCCCAGTAGGCCGGATCAGTGGCCTCGGCGGCGGTGATCCAGGTTCCCGTCACATTGGACAGAAAGGGAATGCTCGGCGCGGCGAGCGGGATCGCCTTGACACGATCGGTGAACGGCTGGGTCGCCGCATCCATGGCGGGCGAGTGAAAAGCGTGAGAGGTCTCGAGCCGAGCGCTCTTGACCTCCATGGCTGCGAGCTCCGCCTCCAGGCCGTCAAGAGCTCGGGTCTCACCCGAGACAACGCAGGCCCGTGGGCCGTTGACCGCCGCCAAGACCAGGGGCCGGCTACGGAGGAGGGCGCTGACGGCCTCCTCCGCGAGCTCCACCGCGAGCATCGAGCCCGTCTCGCAGACTTGCATGAGTCGGCCCCGCTCCGCCACCAGGCGAAGAGCGTCGGGCAGAGAGAAGACCCCAGCCAGGCAGGCGGCGACGAGCTCGCCGAGGCTGTGACCGAGCATCGCCGCGGGGTGGATACCCCAATGATTCCACAGGCGGGCGAGGGAGTACTCGACAGCGAAGAGCGCGGGCTGGGCGAATCGGGTTTGGGTCAGCCGGGAAGACGCCTCTCTGGTGGTCGGCTCCGTGAGTCCCAACATCGGTGCGAGCTCGACTCCGGCATCGCGAGCTAGCACTCCCAGACAGCGATCGAGGGAGGCTCTGAAAACGGGCTCGGACTGGTAGAGGGCACGCGCCATGTCGGGATGTTGGGAGCCCTGACCGGTCAGCAGGAACGCGACCTGTGGTGGGCCCTCGGCGCGGTCCCAAGTGCTCGTCCAAGCCCCGGAAGGGTCGCCGGTCCGTAGCGCTTCGGCCGCCGCCTCGCGGCCAGAGCAAACCACGGCCCGGCGATGAGAGTGACCTCGGCGCCCGGTCGCCAGGGTGAAAGCCGCGTCGGCGAGCACCAGACCGGAAGTCGCCTCGAAGTGGTCAGCGAGGTCTGTCGTGACCGCCTCGAGGGCGCTGGAGTCGCGGGCCGAGAGCACAAGAAGCTGGCTTTCCCGCCCGGAGCCGGACGCCTCACAAACTGGAGCCTCCTCGAGAACCGCGTGCGCGTTGGTGCCGCCGATACCAAAGGCACTGACGCCGGCCCGCCGCGGCGCGCCTGCTTGGCCATCCTTCCAGGGCGTCAGCTCGGTGATGACGCGGAAGCCGCTGCCCTCGAGGTCGATCTCCGGATTCGGCTGCTCGAAATGAAGACTCGGCGGGATCAGGCCGTGCTTGAGAGTCAGAACGGTCTTGATCAGGCCCGCGGCGCCCGCCGCCACGTCGAGGTGACCGAGGTTCGACTTGATCGAACCGAGACCGCAACTCGTC
>JBCCGX010000078.1:0-16383 GCA_039029035.1 Acidobacteriota bacterium
GCTGATGCATCTCACCCACGAGCGCCTGCTCTCGGTGTTGCCGATCCATCACGTTTTCGAGCAGATGGTCGGGCTGCTGGTGCCGATGTCGGGGGGCAGCACTTTCAGCTATGTGGCCGAGATCAAGCCGGCCGAGATCAGCTGGATGATGAGCACCACCCGGCCCACCGTGCTGGTCGCCGTACCGCGCCTGCTCGAGCTGCTGCATGGCGGTATCCAGCGCAGCGTCGAGGCCAGTGCTTTCCTGAAGCCGTTGTTCAAGGTGCTCTTTGCCTTGAGCCGGCGCAAGAACGGCGAGAACGGGCACAAGCTCTTTGCCAAAGTCCACCAGCGTTTCGGTGGCTCGCTGCGGCGCATCGCCTCCGGCGGCTCGGCCTTGGAGCCCAGTCTCGGGCGCAGCTTCCAGCTCATGGGCTTCAAGGTGGCCGAGGGCTACGGCATGACCGAGACCAGCCCGTGTCTCACCGTCAACCCATGGAGTGCCATTCGCTTCGGCTCGGTCGGCCAGCCCCTGTCCGGGGTCGAGATCGATCTGCGCCCGCCACCTGAGAGCGCCAGCGGCGTCGCACCAGGTGCCGGTGAAGTTTGGGTGCGTGGCGCCAACGTCATGGCCGGCTACTACCAGAATCCCGAGGCCACCGCCGCGGTGATGGACGATGGCTGGCTCAATACTGGCGATATCGGTTTCTTCGATGACGATGGTTACCTCCACCTCTCGGGCCGTACCAAAGACGTCATCGTCACCAGTGCCGGCAAGAACGTCTACCCGGAAGAGGTCGAAGTGCGCTACCGCGACCTGCCCGGGGTAGCGGAGCTGGTGATCCTCGGCCTGCCCGGCGACGGTGGCGGTGAACGGTCCGCCTTTGGCGGGGAACGGTCCGCCTTTGGCGGGGAACGTGTCACCGGCTTGGTGGTGCCTGCCGCGGACGCCGACGAAGACGCGATCCGTGCCGCCATCGCGGCGCGCTCAGCCGATGTACCGAGCTACCAGCAGATCACCGGCATCGAGTTTTGGCGCGGCGATCTACCCAAGACCACTACGATGAAGGTCAAGCGCGCCGTCCTGCGCGATGCCGTCCTCGCCGGCCAGCGCGTTGGCGAAACCTCCGCGCCACCACCCGCTGCGGCGGGCGAGGAACGCAGCGAATCGGAGGCCGCGGTCATCGAAGCCCTCGCTCGCCTGACTCGGACCCGGCCCGATCTCTTGAGCGCCAGCGACCGCCTCGCCGACCTCGGCGTCGACTCCCTTACCCGGGTCGAGCTCGTCGGCGAGCTCGAAGCCCGCTTCGGCCTGCGGCTCGACGATGCCGCCGCGGCGTCCTTGGAGCGGGTGCAGGATCTGTTCGATTTGAGCCGCTAGTCGGCACGCTGCCAGCTCAGGTCGACGTTGGCTCCACTCCCAGCCCAGGCCCGTCAGGCAGAGCCAACCGGCCGCCGCTGACCGTGGCACCGCGGTAGGGGTCGTTGGTGATCAGCAGATGGCCGTCGAGGTCGGCGTAGTCGACCAGGGGAGCGAGGTGGGCGGCGGCGGTGATGGCGAGGGAGGATTCGATCATGCAGCCAAGCATGATCTGCAGGCCATGGGCGCGGGCAACGGCGATCATGCGCAGGGCTTCGCCGAGGCCGCCGCACTTCATCAACTTGATGTTGATACCGTCGAAGACGCCGGCCAGGCGCGGGATGTCGGCCGCAGTGTGGACGCTTTCGTCGGCGAAGAGAGGCAGGGGGCTGGCGCGGCGCAACTCGCGGGTCTCGTCGAGCTGTGCGGCCGGTAAGGGCTGCTCGACCAGCTCGACGCCGAGGCGGGCGAGCCACTCGAGGCGATCGAGGGCGCCGTCCAGGCTCCAGCCTTCGTTGGCGTCGACGCGCAGGCGTTGGTCGGTGACGTCGCGCACCGCTTCGAGCATCGGGCGGTCCGCATCGTTGCCCATCTTGACCTTGAGCACTTCGAAGTCGCTGGCTTCTTTCACCTTGCGGACGACGGCTTCTGGCGTGTCCATGCCGATGGTGAACGAGGTCGGAGGCGTGGAGCCCGGATCGAGGCCCAGTAGCTCATAGAGTGGGGCGCCGAGTCGCTTGCCGGCGAGGTCGCGCAGGGCCATGTCGACCGCTGCGGTCGCCGCCGGCTGGCTTGGGACGGCGGTGCTCGTGACGGCGTGGTCGAAGGCCCGAGGATCGTGAATCGCCGCCGCCATGGTGTCGACCGCGTCGGCAGCGGAATCACAGTCCTGGTCGTAGCGCGTGATCGGCGCGGCCTCGCCGAGGCCGATCAGGCCATCGTGTTCGATCTCGACCACCAGGTTCTGGCGCTCGTCAGTGGCGCCGCGGGCCAGACGGAAGGTGTGGCGCAACTGTAAATCGATGCGATGAGGGTGGCAACGGATCATTGGGCGGGCTCGACCGGAGTGAGGAATTCGTAGCGTCGCCTCACCCGCTCGACCCGGCCGCCGTCGTCGAGCTCGAAGACGACGTTCTCGCCATCCTCCATCAAGAAGGTATTGCCCTCCACGTGGGTGAGCCGGGTCAGGCCCGAGGTGGCCTCGTCGGCCGGTGGGTAGCCGTGGTCGTACATCACTAGCTGGCCGCCCGAGATCAACACCTGGTACTCCCAGCCCCAGGGGTCGGTGTAAGTACCCAGGTACTTGCGCCAGCCAGGGTTGGCCACCTGCGGCTCGGGGGGTGGTTTGACCGCTCGCCGGATAGCGTCCCCCACCAGTTCATAGGCCTGGTTGGCGAAGAGGCTGGGACTGCCGTCGTCGGCGTTGGTCATGGCGATGACCGCGATCTTCTCGCTCGGGATCAGCATGAATTGGGTGCGGTGGCCGGCGACCCAACCACCGTGGGAGACGATCGTCTTGCCATCGCGTCGCGCGATAGAGAAGCCCAGGCCCCGGCCGCCGCGCCAGTTGGCCTTGACCCAATGCGGGCGCTGCATTTCACGTAGAGTGGCGCCGCGCAGGATTTGCTTGCCGCCGGCCTGGGGTCCTTGTCGGAACTGCAGGGCGGCGAAGCGCGCCAGGTCTTCGATCGTCGAGACGATGTTGGCCGCCGGCGCCACGGCGCCGGTGTCGTAGTACTCGGCGACATCCCGCCGGCCATCGGCCTGGCGCCGGAGATAGCCGGTGGTCATACGGCGATGGTGTTCGGCGGTCGGCTTGGTGCTGGTCCGGAGCATGCCCAAGGGTTTGGCGATATGACGGTGGATGTAATCGGCATAGCTCTCGCCCGAAACTTCGGCGACGATCTCACCCAGTAGAGTGATGCCGAGGTTGGAGTATTTGTAACGCTCGGCGGGCGGGAAGATGGCGCGCTGGCTGGGTACGACTTGGCGGAATTGCTCACGGTCAGGAAAGACGTGGGTCGTCCAGTAGGGGAAGGCGGCCTCACGGGGTAAGCCGGAGGTGTGGGTCAGCAGGTGACGGATGCTGATCTCCGGCTCGCCCTCGAAGTTGTGCTCGACCGAGAACCAGGGCAAGTGTTGAGCCACCGGGTCGTCGAGTCGAAACTCGCCGCGGTCGCGCAGTTGCAAGACCGCGACGGCGGTGAACAGTTTGGTCACCGAGCCGATGCGAAAGATCGTCTTGGTCGTCAGTGGTGCCTTCGACTCGAGATCACGCACGCCGTAACCCTGGGACCACACCAGTTGCTGGTCGTGGACGACACCGATCGCCACCCCAGGCAGCTGGTGGTAAGTCCGTTGCTCTTCGACCCAAAGGTCGAGCAGGGCGATGGCGTCGCGAACCTCCGGCCGCTCGACGAGCTTTTCGGCGCCACCCGGAGCAGCAGCCAGCAACGAGGCCAGAAGCAGTAGAGACGCGAGATATCTGACGGAATGCTGGCTCAACGCGGCGCTCCTTTCGGTCAGTTGGTGCCAGTATAAGGGGCGCACGGTCCGTTACTCGGAGCGACTAGTGCAATAATCGGGTGAAGCCTTGAACACATCGCCGGGTCGCGGGCGCGCGCAGCCTTGGCGGGGAATCGGGTCGATGCGACCCCACAGGAGATGTTCGAAGCCATGAGCCACAGAGGCGCAGGATGGCAGGTGACGGTGCGCGGACTTTGGGTTCTGGCGCTCTGCTTGGCCCTGGCCTGCCAGGCGAAGCGCGACAGCCCGCCTGGGCCGGCTGAGGTGGCCGAGCCACGTTCCGCAGTGACCCTGGTTGTTGTCGGTTCGTACCCGGCGGCGGCGATCGCCGAGATGGAGCCCTTGGTGCGCTGGTTGAACGAGGCGCTGGCGCCGGAGGGCCGCAAGGCGGTCGTACGGGTGGCCACTACGGTCCCCGAGGCGGCGGCGTGGCTGGCCGAGGGCACTGCCGATGTCTATTTCGATTCGCCCCATCCGGTCATGCTGGCCCGGCATCTGAGCGAGTGCCGGCCGATCCTGCGGCGCTGGAAGTTCGGCACCCCGACCTACGACTCGCTGCTCTTCGTGCGCGCCGATTCCGGTATCCGTCAGCTGGAGGACCTGCGCGGTCGGACCATCGCCTTCGAGGATCGCTACTCGTCGTCGTCATTTTTCTTGCCGATGGATTTCCTCCTCTCACAGGGCTACGAGGGGGTGTTCCTGGGCGTGGCGGACGACCCAATGCCAACCGACCGGATCGGCTTCGTGCTCTCCGGTGGCGACAGCAACACGATGCATTGGGTGCTGGCTGGCCGGGTCGCGGCGGGGGCGATGAACGATTGGAACTTGAACCAGTTGGCTGGTGACGAGCGCAGCCAGCTGCACATCCTGGCAACGACGGACGAAGTGCCGCGACACCTCGTCGCGGTGCGAACCGACCTCGACCCGGTGGTCGAAGCGCGCTTGCGCGGTCTGCTGATGTCCGCCCACGAGAGCCCGGAGGGGCGGGCGATGCTCGCCGCGTTCTCGCAGACCGATCGTTTCGATGATCTGCCGCCCGAATTCGTCGCCGACATGGATCGCATGCAGAAGATGGTCGTCGAGCTCGAGCAGCGGGTGAGCGCCGACCTCGAGGCGGCACCGTGAAGCGCAGCCTCAGATCACTGACCGTCCTCTACACGGTGGCCCTGGCTTGCGGGGTCAGCTTTGCCGTCGGTGTGGCGATGTACGTGATCTCCAGCCGCAGCCTGCATCAAGCCTACGAGAATCGCTATCGCGCGGCGGCGCGCGAGGCGGCTTCGCAGTTCTTCGACCCGGTGTATCAGCTCAATGCTTTCCAGGTGCAGCTGCTGCGCAATCTGCTGGCCGAGACCGACGAAAGCCTGATCGCCAGCCTGGTGGTCGATGTCGAAGGTCGCCCTTTCGGCAGTTGGGCTGGGTCCCACTGGCCCCGGAAGGTGCTCGAGCCACAGCTCGACACGGCGCGAGCCACTGCGACCTGGCGCTTCGAAACCGGGCAGGAGAGCTGGCGCCTGGTCGGCCCGGTGCTCGATGCCTCCGGACAGGTCCACGGTGCCCTGGCGGTCGAGTACTCCACCGCACAGCTGCGTCGCGATCTCGCCCGGACTGCTGGCGCTGCCCTGGCGACGGCCCTGGGTGTCACATGCCTCGCTTGCCTGATCGGCTTCGCCCTGGCACGGCGGACGACGCGGCCGTTCAGCCAACTGGTCGAGTCGGTCCAGGCGATCGGTGAGCAACGGTTCCAGACCCCGGCTCGCGTCGCCGCTTTCAGTGAGCTGCGTGATCTCGGCGAGGCGATCGAGCGCATGGCGGCGCAACTCGACAGGACCACGGTCTCCCTCGAAGAGGCCGAATCGGCGCGCCGCGAGGCGGAGCGCGCCAACCAGTTGAAGAACCGCTTTCTCGCTAACTTGAGCCACGAGATCCGCACGCCGCTGCACGCTGTGGTCGGTAATGCCGGCCTGCTCCTGGCGGAGGAGGTCGAGCCCCAGCAGGCCGAGCGTATCGACGGGATCCAGGTCGCAGCTCGCTCTCTGCTGCGCCTGGTCGAGGATATTCTCGACCTGTCGAAGATCGAGTCCGGCAACCTGGAGCTAGTGCAGGAGGAGATCGATCTCGTTCGCCTGGTCCACGAGGTGATCGAGATCACTCAGGTTCGCGGCGAGCCGGGGACAGTGGATCTCTTCGGCCTGGTGGCGCCGGGGAGCTTTCGCCATTGCCACGGCGACAAAGATCGGTTGCGCCAGGTTCTGGTCAACCTGGTCTCCAACGGTCTCAAGTTCACTCGTCAGGGGGAAGTGGTGCTGGAGGCCACTCCGCTGGATGACGACCGGGTCCGTTTCGTGGTCCGCGACACGGGCCGTGGCATCCCGGCGTCGGAGATCGAGTCGGTCTTCCAGCCGTTCACTCGCCTGGTCGACATCAGTGCCTCGGTCACTGGTTCCGGCCTGGGGCTGGCGATCTGCCAACAGTTGGCCCGGGCAATGGGGGCGGAGCTGCGGCTCGAGAGCATCGAGGGCCGGGGCACTTCGGCGACTTTCGAGGTACCGCTACCGGCGATCGAGCACGTCACGCCTTCCTCGCCGACGCCGAGGGTCGTCCGCTTCTTCGGCTTCCCGCGACGGGTCGAGGAGTCGTTGATGAAGAGCCTCGGTCGCCGAGGCGATCACCCGGAGTGCGCCTTCGTCTACCTCGAGGGCTGTACCGATCTGGCGGCGGTTGCGGCGACGGCGCGCGGTATCGAAGCGGTGTTCGTATTCTCGCCCTCCGGCGGTGAGTTGGAGGCGGCGGGCAACGCTCACCATCACCTCGTGCCGGTCACCACCTACGGTCTCGAGCAAGCCCTAGCCAACTTCGAATCAGGTCCGATTCCCCTGCCGCAGGCGCAGAAGTTTCCCGAGCTGCGCGTTCTGATCGTCGAGGACAACCGGATCAATCAGCTGGTCCTGAGCTCGATGCTCGAGCTTCTGGGCTGCGAGGTCTTCAAGGCCCAGGACGGCCGTGAAGGGATCGAGGCCTGGCGCCAGCATCGACCGGAGCTGATCTTCATGGATTGCTCTATGCCGGTGCTCGATGGGTTCGAGGCCACCCGGCAGATCCGCCTCGCTGAAGCCCGCAACGGCGCCAGCGAGATTCCCATCTTGGCACTCACTGCCTACACCCGACGCGAGGATCGAATCCGTTCGCGGGAAGTCGGCATGAACGCGTTCCTGACCAAGCCTTTGACCCTCGAGCAGCTGCAGGAAGCCCTGGCCGAGTGGGCGCTGAGTTAGCTGGATCGCATGCAGTCCGACTTTGCCCGGTCGTCCTTGTGCCCTGCGCCGCAGCTCCGGAAATTCGCCGGATCACTCACAGACCGCATGATGCTTGGGCAAGAAATCGGGTATGCCATCTGTTTACAAGAGGTTGACACGGGTCGACCCGTGGTCTGCTCTACAATGCAGCGATGTTCAGTCCGTCGACGCACGGTCGACTCTTCGCCCTGGGCGCCGCCCTTTTGGCCTTCTGGGCCACCACTGCGGCAACGCCTCTGATCGCCGAAGATCAAGCGGCGGCACCCCATCTGCGGGCGGTCCGGCTGACCGAGATGCCGGTGGTCGATGGCGAGGTGCTGGCCGACTCCGCCTGGCAGGGCCTGGAGCCGGCGACCGGCTTTTCACAAACGTCCCCCGACGAGGGCGAGCCGGCGACGGAGCGCACCGAGGTCTATGTCGGCTATAGCGACGAGACCTTGTACATCGCCGCGATCTGTCACGATCGGGCGCCGGCAGAGATCATTGTTTCCGACAGCCGGCGCGACGCCTCGCTGGACGACACCGATAGCTTTCAGGTCATTCTCGACACGTTCTTCGATCGCCAGAACGGCTTCGTCTTCGGCACCAACCCGGCTGGGATTCAGTACGACGGCCAGGTGACCAAGGAGGGCGGGCGTGGCTTCGGCAACGGCGACGGCGACTTCAACCTCGATTGGGATGCGGCCTGGGAGGTCGAGACCGCTGTCGACACCAGGGGCTGGACCGTGGAGATGGCGATCCCCTTTCGCACCTTGCGTTTCGCCAGCGGCGATATCCAGCGTTGGGGAATCAACTTCCAGCGCAACCTGAGGCGGCGCAACGAGACGGCCTTCTGGGCGCCGCTGCCGCGCCAGTATGACCTCTTCCGCCTCTCCCGCGCCGGCACCCTGGACGAGATCGAGGTCCCGGCGCAGCGCAATCTCAAGCTCATCCCCTATGTGCTCTTCGAGGGTCGCGACACGGGCACCGGCGGCAGCGAGTCCGACGAGGAGATTGGTCTCGATCTCAAGTACTCGATCACCGCGGGTCTGACCCTCGACGCGACCTACAACACCGACTTTGCCCAGGTCGAAGCCGACGAGCAGCAGATCAACCTCGATCGTTTCAGTCTTTTCTTTCCTGAGAAGCGGCCGTTCTTCTTGGAGAATGCCGGGCAGTTCTCGGTCGGCGTCGATGGGGAGATCGAGCTTTTCTTCAGTCGCCGTATAGGTATCGGTCCGACGGGAGAAGAGATCCCGATCGATGGCGGGGTTCGGTTGTCGGGCAAGGTCGGCAAGACCAACGTCGGCTTCCTACAGATGAGGGCCCAGGGGCTCTCGGGGATCGCACCGGAGAACGACTTCACCGTCGCCCGGGTGAGCCACGAGCTGCCGAATCGGTCGTCGGTCGGTGCCATCATCACCCACCGTCGTGGCGATGGTAGCCTCGGCAACGACGACGACCGAGGCAGCACGTTCGGCCTCGATGGTCGCTGGGGAATCGGGCGCTATGGGCAGGTGCTCGGTTTCGTCGCCAAGACGGACACGTCGGAGGCCGACGGCGACGATTTGGCGTTTCGCCTCGGCGGCGCCTACAGCTCAGAGGATTGGTCCGCGACCCTCAACTACACCGAAGTCGGCGACGCCTTCGATCCGCAGGTGGGCTTCCTCGCTCGCCGCGACTACCGCAAAGCGGACGGTTTCGCCCTGCGTCGAATCCGGCCGAAGAAGCTCTGGGGTCTGCACGAGATGCGGCCGCATGTGTCGTATCGCGCCTTTTGGAGTCCCGACGGCTTTCAAGAGACCGGCTTCCTGCACGTCGACAACCACTGGGAGTGGCCGAGTGGCTTCGAGGTCCACACCGGCGTCAACTTCACCCTCGAAGGGGTGCGCAACGCCTTCGAGATCGCTGAAGGGGTCGTCGTGCCGGAGGATACCTACGAGCACTCGGAAGTGGCTCTGGTGCTGATCACTAACGAGGGCAAGCCGCTGTCGTTCAATTTGCGGGCTGTGATCGGTGGCTTCTTCGGCGGCGACCGGGTGAACCTCTCGCCGACCCTGCGCTACCGCATCGGCGAGCGCTTCAATACCGAGCTCGGTTGGCGCTACAACGACATCGATCTGCCGGGGGGCGCTTTCGAGACCAACCTGGGACGCCTGCGGCTCTCCTACTCGTTCACCCCGGATGTCTTCGTTCAGGGACTCCTGCAATACAACGACCAGAGTGACGTCGCCTCGGTCAACCTGCGTTTTGGCTGGCTCCAGCAGGCGGGTGCGGGTCTGTTCGTGGTTTACAACGAGCTCGAAGATCTCGATGATCGACCCGGTGGGCTCGGCACTCTAGGCGGCGGTCGGGATCGCTCGCTGATCATCAAGTACAGCCGCCTGATCGATCTACTGCGCTGACTCGATGGGTTGCTGAATCAGGCGCTTTCGAGCTGGAACTCGGCTCGATCGGCGTCCACCGGTTGGTCGGTGAGGACGCGGAAGGCGCAGCAGCCATCGCCGTTCTGGAACTTCTCTTCGCGCACCACTCGGTAGCCCAGCAGCCGAGTCAGAGTCGACACGGTGATACTGCACAGCGCCGGCCGCCGGCGGGCGACGTCGAGAAAGGGGCAGTTGCGCTCGACCAAGCGGAGGGAGCCGTTACCGTGGGTCTCGACGACGGTGAACGGGTCGTCCTCGTGGTAGATCTCTTTGAGCAGGTGAAGCTTCTCGATCAGGCTCTTGCCTTCGAGCATGGGCTGCCAGCGCTTGACCCGTGCTTCGGTGAGGGCGGCGAGGATCTTCTTCAACGCCTCGGGCTCGAGCTCGGTCGCGATCGTGTCGACGATCTCGACCGCCAGATCAGCGTAGTTCTTGGTGAAGAGGTGGTCCCCTTCGAAGGTGAGCCCGAAGACGGTGCGCGGGCGACCGGGCCTGCCGTCACGGTCCTGCTTCTGGCCGCGGTCGACCCAACCTTCGGTCTGTAACTGGCGGACTTGCTGGCGCGCCGCCTCATAGGTGACACCGAGACGATCGGCCAGTTCCTCGATCGCGAGCGGGCCTTCCTGCTTGATGGCATGGACGATGCCGCGCCGCAGGATGGAGAACATTTCTAAAGTCTGTTGCATGATCGGATGCGCCGGCTGGCTGGAGATTAAACGTCGGGGCGTAGAGACTCACCGGCTGTCACAGAACCAAGCACCGACGTCCTTCAGACTGTCACAGCACCTGACACTGACATTGTACTCCTCCGGAGGTCGCCGGAGGCAGCGGAAAGTCAAGACAGCTAGCGATAAGCAAACGACACCTTAGATTGCTTCGGCTGCGGCAGTCGATCGGATTCGGAAAAACCTCGACACCTCGCGCGGCGCTGCGTCGGCGCGCCACGCATAGGTGTGAGGCCACTGGCTCGGTGCCCTTGCGTCAGGCGGTTGACTCGGTGTCGTTGGGGCTGGTCACCGGGGGCTCGGCAGGCAGGCTTCGAGCGTCCGATGGCTCGTCCGTCAGCCGCTCGACCGCAACGCCGTGACCGAACACCAGCTCACCGCCGAGCCAGCCTGCGGCCATGAGAACAATCCAGCCGACAGCAGAAAGCAGAAGAGATAGGCCGAATTCGGATGAAGGGTCTTCGAACCGTCGGACGACCAGGCTGACGGTGAAGAACGAGGCGGCGCCAAAGCTGGCCATCATGTGGCGGCTGGCGAGGCTCTCGACCTGATCCCCCGGCGTCAGTCGCAGAAAGTCGACAAAACCGGTCGTCGCGGTAGGCACGAAGGCGATCAGGCCGAGGGCCAGGGTCCAGAATGCCATCTGGCTCCAAAGGGTCTCGGGACGAACCAGGCCGACGACGTCCCATAACAGGGACGCGCTCCACAGGGCGACCGGGAAGGCCGTCAGCATGGGGTGGACGGGATGCCCGAGAACCCGAAGGCTGCGGCCAGACATCAGCCGAGCCTCATCCGAGGAGGATCTTGAGCAGGATACCAACGCCGGCGACAGCAGCCACGGCATGGATGACCACGACCGGTGAGGGGAGGGGACGATCCTTGATCGTGAAACTGAACAGGTAGAAGCCGCCGAGAGCGGCGACGACCAGGATCACCAGGGCCGTACCGGCAAGACCGAAGCCACCGGCGCCGAGCACGTAGAGGATCAGCAAGACGAGCCCGATGGCGGCGGCGACCCCATGGATGATGGCCACGGGCATGGGTAGAGGCTTGCCCTGAAAGTGGAGAGCGGCGAGGAATATCCCGCCAACGGCGGCGAGGGCGAACACCACGACTGCATAGGTCAGCATGTTGAGTCTCCTTTCGGAGAAGGACAGTAACAACCTTAAGCCAGTTATACAAGTTTAATCTTGTTTTATTGGCGACTACGTCCCGCAACGCCTGGCGGCGCTTGTCGATAACATAGGCCTCGTCTGTCGAGGGCCAACGCTCGAAGTCACTTCAATGCCACGATGATCGCAACCCCAGATGGCCTGGTGCCGAGCCGCGTTGTTTTGGTTCTCGTGCTCCTCATGCTCGCGGGCCCTTCGCCGGGGCGCGGCGACTTTTGGTACGAGCACTATCAGCAGGCTGAGAAGGCGTTGGCTAGCGGCAACTGGGTAGAGGCCATTACGCAGTTGAACGAGGCCCTCGAGCGGCGCGGCGATTCGGGCGTCAAGGTGCGTACCTACGGTATGCATTTCACGCCCTACTTCCCGCATCTGAAGCTGGGCATCGCGTACTACGAGCTCGGCGAGATGGATGCGGCGTTGCAAGCCTTCGAAACCGAGGAGCTGCTCGAGGCGATCAAGAAGTCAGATGCGGCCTGGGCCGAGCTCGAAAGCTACCGTCGCCGTGCGCTGGCGGCGCGCGACGCCGCGGCCGAGGAGGAGCAGCAGCGGATCCTGGACAGCAACCTCCAGCAGGCGCGCGACTTCCAGCGCCAAGGCAACTTGGACGAGGCGATCCGTGCGGTCTCGCGCGGGCTCGCCGTCGCGCCCGACGATGCTGAGGCGTTGTCGGTGCTCGATGCCCTGCGGCGCGAGCTGGCGCAGCAGCAGGAGGAGAGCGAGCGCCAGGAGCGAGCCGCGGGCTGGACCGAGCAAGGCCGCAGTCGGCTCGCTGCGGGCGAGCTCGCCGAAGCTGCCAGCGCTTTTCAGAAGTCGCTGGCGCTGGTACCGAGCAGTGAAGTCGAGGTGCTGCTGACCAACACGCAGCAGCGCCTGCGGGGCGAGCTGGCCCGGGAGCAGCTCGAGGAAGCGGCCGCCCAGCGTGCGGCCTCGGTCGCCGAGCGTCTGCGTCAAGCCGGAAACTTCGAGTCATCGGGTGAGCTGAGCGCCGCCCTGGCCGAGCTGCAGGCGGTGCTGGCTCTCGATGCCAGGAATCCCGGCGCCCTGGCCATGCAGACGCGCATCCTCGAGCGGCAATCGGCGAGCGAGCGGGAAGCGGCCCGGCAGAGCACGATCCGCAATCTCCTGGCCCAGGCCGACGCCGACTTTGGTGCCGAGCGTTCGGAGGCGTCCCTGTCAGCGGCCAACCGGGTTCTGGCCCTCGAGCCCGACAACACCACTGCTCTGGCTTACGTCGTGCGGGCCTATCGCAGGATCAGCCAGGATCTTCTGGGCACCACCCAGCAGAACACGCCGCCGGCGATCCGCTTCACCGACCTGCGCCAAGACCAGGCCGACGGTACCCGGGTGCAAGGGGTGACCGAGTCGGACTTTCAGCTCAACGGCCTGATCATCGACGAATCGCCGGTCACGGTGAGCTTCTTCGATCGAACCGGGCGCCAGCTGCCGGGCACCAGCGAAAGTCGCCTGTGGGGGGAGTACCATCTCACTCAATTCCATCTCCAGGCGCGCCTCCGAGCTGGCCTCTCCACCTTCCGGCTGACCGCGGTCGACGAAGAGGGTAAGAGCTCGATGAGCGAATATGAAGTCAGCTACGAGCCGCCCTTGCATCGCCGGGTTTGGTTCTACCCTTCCCTCGCCGTGCTGCCCCTGGCGCTCCTCGGCGCCTTCGTCTGGCGCCGCCAGCGCCAGCGCCACCGCCTCCGGCAACGGCGCTTCAACCCGTACGTCGCCGGTGCTCCGGTGCTCGACCAGAACCTCTTCATCGGTCGCGACCGGCTGATCGATCGCATTCTGCAGACGGTCCACAACAACAGCCTGCTGCTCTACGGTGAGCGGCGTATCGGCAAGACCTCTCTGCAACATCACCTCAAACGTCGGCTGCTTGAGCTCGACGATCCGCAGTACGATTTCTTCCCGGCCTACATCGATCTCCAGGGCACACCGGAGGACAAATTCTTCGCCACCGTCGCCGAGGATACCTTCCAGGAGCTCGAGTCGGTCCTGGACGGATTGCCGTCGCGGCTGGTGGACGATGCCCCCTACACCTACCGCGATCTGGTGCGCGATCTTCGCGAGGTGCTCAAGGTCCTGAAAGCGAAAAGCACCAAGAGGGTCAAGCTGGTGCTCTTGATCGACGAGGTCGACGAGCTCAACGAGTACGATCCCAAGATCAATCAGAAGTTACGCAGCCTGTTCATGAAGAGCTTCGCGGAGAATCTGGTGGCGGTGGTGTCTGGCGTGGCGATCAAGAAGCAATGGGAGCGTGAGGGCAGTCCCTGGTACAATTTCTTCGAAGAAATCGAAGTCAAGGCGTTCCAGCGCGACGATGCCAGGGAGCTGATCGAGAAGCCGATCCGCGGCCTTTTCGACCTCGAGGACGGGTTGGTCGAGCGCATCATCGAGGTCACGGACGGCAAGCCTTACTTGATCCAGAAGCTCTGTATCGCTCTCGTCAACCGCCTCTACGAGCAGGGCCGCCGAGCGATGACCTTGGCCGATCTCGAAGCGATCGGTCGCCCGGAGGACGCGTGAGCAACGCCTCGTCCATGCCCTTCGTCGTCGGCCAGTGGGTGCGCGGCGAGCGCTTCTATGGCCGGGCGGAGCAGCTCGACGAGATTCTCGGTGGGCATCGCAACTGTCTGTGGCTGCTCGGCACCCGCCGGGTCGGGAAGACCTCGTTGCTCAAGCAACTCGAGCACTTGACGGTGACGGAGCCGGAGCGCGGCTTCTTCCCCGTCTTCTGGGACTTCCAGGGGGCGGAGGATCCGGCGGAGCTGCACCTCGATTTCGCCGACGCCTTACTCGACGCCGAGGAGCGCTTGGAAGAGATAGGCATCGAGTTGGCCCAAGTCGAGGCCGACGATCTGTTCGTCTCTCTGGGCCGCCTGCGTCGTCGTCTGCGGGCCCTGAAGCTGCGCTTGCTGCTGCTGTGCGACGAGGTGGAGGAGCTGATCGCGCTCAACGACAAGGCCCCGGCTCTGCTGCGCAAGCTGCGCCGAGCGATGCAGTCGCGGGAAGACATCCGCTCGGTTCTGGCTTCCAGCATTCGGCTATGGGCCCTGGCCGAACAGCGTGGTGACACGTCACCCTTCCTACACGGCTTCACACCGCCGCTCTACATCCAGGCCCTATCCGATGACGCGGCGCGGGCGTTGATTCGGCAGACCCAGCTGGCGACCGAGTCGCGGCCATCGTTTGACGACACCGCGGTCGAGCGTATCCGCCGGCGCTGCGACAACCACCCCTACCTGATCCAGCTGGTGTGCAAGCGTTGCCTGGAGCTCGGCAGTCTCGACGAGGCGTTCGAAGAGGTGGCAAGCGATCGCATGGTGAGCTACTTCTTTTCGGTCGATTTCGAGATGTTGAGCGACACCGAGCGCGAGATCATTCGGGTCGTCGCGGCGCAGACGGCGGCGACCAGTCGCTCAATTCAGCGCGACCTGCCGATCGAGTCCGGCTCCTTGTCCGGCGGTCTCCATCGCCTGGAGCATCTGGGCTTTATTCGTCGTGACGCCGAGCGTCGTTTCGTCTTGGCGAATCATTTCTTTCGGCGCTGGCTGGCGGAGTTGTCGGGCTCCCAGGCGCCGCGTCCGACGGCGGGCGGATCGGCGGTCGACACCACCCTGGTGCGGTCGGATGCCGAGGCGACCCTGACGCGTGACGTGCAACTCGGGGTTCTCGATGGACGCTACGAGCTGCAGAAAGAGCTCGGTGCCGGGGCCACCGGCGTGGTGTTCAAGGCTTACGACAAGGTCCTTGGGGTGCAGATCGCGATCAAAGTGCTGAAAGGCGACCTGGCGACCCACGAGGAGGCCCTCGAGCGCTTCCGACAAGAGATCGTCCTGTCGCGTGACATCGGCCACCCCAACATCTTGCGGGTCTATCACCTGGGGCAATCGGACGGCAAGGCGTACCTCACCATGCAACTGGTCGAGGGGCCGACTCTGGCCCAGCTGATCATCGATCAGGCGCCCTTCCCTGAGGCACGTGTCCGGGCCCTGGGATCGCGCCTGGCCGAGGCCCTGGCAGCCGCCCATGCCCGGCAGGTGCTGCACCGCGACATCAAGCCGCAGAATATTCTCGTCGGCGAGGGCGATACGCCGTTCCTCACCGACTTCGGCCTGGCGCGAGTGATCGGCCGGCCAGGTATCACCCGTGGCGGCCTCTTCCTCGGCACGCCTTACTACACCTCGCCGGAGCAGGCAGATCTCAGGCCGCTGGACGAGCGCTCCGATATCTACGCCCTGGGCCTGCTGCTGTTCGAGATGGCGGTCGGTCGGCGCCCCTTCGAAGCCGACTCGACCGCCGAGGTGCTGATGATGCACCGCACCGCGACGCCGCCGCGCCCGGATGCCCTGCGACCCGAGCTGGCGCCCGATCTCACTGCGACCATCCTGCGTTGCCTGGAGAAGGAGCCGGCGATGCGTTTCGCCAGTGCCGATGCGCTGCGCCTGGCGCTTGGGGAGCCCCAGTGAACGCCATTTCCTTCCTCGGCTTGCTCGTCCTCCTGGGCAGCGCTTGGGCGCTCTCGTATCATCGTAACAAGGTGCGTCTAAGGCCGATTTTCTGGGGCATCGGTCTGCAGTTCATCCTCGCGTTGACGATCCTCCGTCGAGATGTCTGGAGCACCGTCGGCTTGACGCTGCTCGGCTTGCTGATCGTCGCCTTCATCAGCGATCAGGGGCGACGGTCGTTCGCCGAGGGCTGGCGCACTATGGTCGGTGCCTGTGCTGCAGCCCTGGTCGCCGGAGCGTTGCTTTTGCAGCTGTCGAGCCAGGCTCTGGGCGCCGCTTTCGTCGTTCTGGCGGCGATCCTACTAGTGACCGCCAAGCTGCCCTGGCGGCCCATGTTGCGACGTGCCGCGGGCATACTGCTGGTGGTCCTCGGTGCGACCTGGGTCATCGCCAGCGGCTACAACGGGTA
>JBCCGX010000079.1:0-16244 GCA_039029035.1 Acidobacteriota bacterium
CGCAGCCACGTCCCCAGAAGGCGGTCGCCGTAGGCGATCAGCAAAGCAAAGACGGCGAAGAAGGGCAGGCCGACCAAAAGGTGGACGACGTCGGCCCGGCGCTCTGGCGAAGCGAGCTCCGGGGTCAGCACGGTGATCGCCATGATCAGGGCACCGATCACGAAGTAACCGGCGCCGGCTTGGCGGTAGCGGGAGGATTCATCCATGATGGGGAGGATTCTAGCGAAGCTGGCGACTCACACCGAGAACCACAACTTGACGGCGAAGATCAGGATGGTGGTGGTCACGACCCCCCGCACCCAGCTGTGCCCTTTGTGCACCGTCAGGTGGGCGCCGAGCAGGCCGCCGATCACTGTGCCGACAGCGAGGCTGGCGCCGGTCAGCCATACGACGCGCCCCTGCCAGGCGAAGAGGGTGAGCGAGATGCCGGTGAAGCAGAGAATGGAGAGCACCTTGACCGCGTTGCCGCGCACCAGGTCGAGCCCGGCGGCAGTGGTGACGGCCAGGATCAGAAAGCCGACGCCAGCTTGCACGAAGCCACCATAGAGGCCGGCGAGGAAGAAGCCGCCGCCGAGGATGAGCCGATGCGGCCGAGCGGCGGCCGCGCTGGCCCCGGCGCGGTCGTCGCCAGAACCCCGCTTCGGCGTCCATAGTGTCCACAGGGTCACCCCCACCATCAACAGGGCGAGAGTCTTCTGGAAGGCTCGGTCGCTGATCGTCAGCGCCAGCCAGGTGCCGGGCAGAGCGCCTAGGGCCGCCGGTAGCGCCGCCCAGAGCAGCGCCGAGCGGTCCAGCACACCGAAGCGCTCGAAGCTCCACACCGCTCCGACGTTTTGCAGGAAGATCGCCAGCCGATTGGTGGCGTTGGCGATACTCGGTGGCAAACCGAGAAAGATGAGCACCGGCAGGGTGAGAAACGAGCCACCGCCAGCGAGGACGTTGAGTGTCCCGGCAACGACGCCGACTGCAATCAGGAGGGCGTAGGAGGTCCAAGAATCCATGGGGCGGTAGCCTACTCGCTCGCGCCGCCGGTTTGTCGCCGCCTCTCGAAACTAGATGTAGCTTGCTGTACAATTCGTCTACGGTCGAGAAAATCCTCTTGCGCCTCCCCTTTTCTGGGCGTTGTCCGAAGGACCGCTGCCTGCGGTCGGATCCTATTTCTTTGCTCGTCCGGCTCCGCTCTGCGGAGCGACGCTGTTGCCAACCAGCCGGAGCCCGGAGAGAAGACCGAGTCTGGCTATACCTACGATCTTCCATTCAGTTCAGATGAGCGGCCTGATCGACGAATTCAGATTGGCTCTTCGGTCGCTGACCCGGACGCCCGGCTTCACCTTCTTGGGTGGTGCGGTTCTCGCTCTGGGCATCGGCGCTACCGCGGCGATCTTCTGTGTCAGCCACGCCATCTTGGTCAAGCCCTTGCCTTACGCTGACGCCGAGCGCCTGATGGTCGGTTGGAAGGAGATCGAAGGGATCGAGGGAGTGTCGGGGTTCTCGATTCCGACCTACGAAGATCTCGAGCGTCGCCACCGAGCCTTTGACAGCGTGGCGAGCTTCATGACTCGGGAGCTCGATCTCTCCGGCAACACCGAGGAGCCGGAGCGTCTCAAAGGCCTCATGGTTTCGGCGCAGTTTCCGGAGCTCCTGGGTATCAGGCCAGACTCCGGCCGGAGCCTGATGGCCAACGACGACCGGCCTGGGGCGCAGCGCACGGTGATGCTCAGTCACGAGCTCTGGAGCCGCCGCTTCGGCTCGGATCCGGAGATCCTGACGCGACCGATCCAGCTCAACGGCCAGCCTTATAGCGTGGTCGGCATCTACCCGCCGGGGCTCGCCGGAAGGGAAATCGGCGGTTACTTTCTCGGTGATTTCTGGGTTCCGATGGGGATTTTTCGTGACCAGCTGCCGAAGGACCGGCAGCAGAGCATCGGCCTGTACTTCCTCGGCCGCCTGCGCCCCGGACAAAGCTACGACGACGGGCGTGACGACCTCGACCGCATCGCACAAGAGCTGAAAGCGGACTTCCCATTGATGGACTCCACTCGCTTCGACGCCCGCGACCTGCCGGCCGATGCGGTCATCAACATCCGCCAGACACTGTACCTCTTGCTCGGTGCCGTGGGCTTCGTGCTGGTCATCGCCTGCTCCAACCTGGCCAGCCTGCTCCTCAGCCGCGGCGCTCGTCGCCAGCAGGAGTTTGCCACGCGCATGGCGGTCGGCGCCGGACGCTGGCGGTTGGTGCGCCAGGTCCTGGTCGAGACGCTGCTCCTCGGCGCGCTGGGGGGCCTCGTGGGTCTATGGTTGGCTCGATCCGGTGTCGATCTCCTGGTCGCGGAGCTGGTGCCCTCGAGCCTGCAACAAGAGGGTATTTCGATCGGTGGGACGGTGATCGGTTTTGCCGTGGTGATGGTCCTGGTGGCGGTCATTGCCTCCGGTCTGGTGCCGGCGCTGCAAGCGTCCAGGGCCAGCTTCTATCAGAGCAGCCGTTCGGCTTCCAGCCGCCATCGCTTGGACAAGGCCCTTGTGGTCCTCGAGGTGGCGCTCGCCATGGTGCTCGTGATCGGCTCCTTGCTGATGATGAGCAGTGTCCGCCAGCTGCAAGGCCTGGATCCGGGCTTCGATCCGCACAACGTGCTCAGTGCGAAAGTGAGCTTGACGGAGGCCAGGTACCCCGAAACCTCACGTCGGGTCGACTTCTTCGATCAGGCCTTGGCGGAGATCCGTCGTCTACCTGGCGTACGCAGCGTCGCGGCGACGAGCAGCCTGCCGATGGGCGGGCATAGCATTTCTTCGCGGGTGGCGCCCGGCGGTCGGCCGTTGCCGCCGACCAACGACCTGTCACCGACGCAGTTCCAGTTGGTGAGCCCGAGATTCTTCGAGTCGATGGGGATCCCGCTCTTGGCGGGACGAGATTTCACCCATCGGGACGACGATCGCTACGGCGCCGAAGGGGTGGCGATCATCAATCAGTCCCTGGCCGATCTCTTCTGGCCCGACCCGGACGACAGCCCCCTGGGCCAACAGGTTGCCTTCGAGATGCGGGGGACCCCAGCCGAGCCCGAGTTCCTGTGGCGCAAAGTGATCGGCGTCGTCGGCGATGTTCGGCAAGCGGGCCTCCAGGAGGACACCGGCAGCTCGGTCTATGTCCCCTACACCCAGCCGGGTCTGTGGTACGAGGACCGGTGGCCGAGCATCACCCTGGTGGCCCGCACCGAGAACGATCCGGTGTCTCTGGTGCAGGCGCTGCGCCGCACTTTGATGAAGATCGATCCCGCACAGCCGGTGCACAGCATCCGCTCCCTGCAAGAGATTCTCGACGACCAGGTGGCCCAGCAGAGAACGTTCCTCAGCCTGTTGACCATCTTTGCCGTCGTCGCGCTAGTGCTCGCCATGGCGGGGGTCTACGGCGTCGCGGCACAGGCAGTGGCTCGCGGGCAACGAGAGATCGGTACCCGCGTCGCCCTCGGTGCGACGCCGAGCCAGGTGGTCGGCGGCCTGCTGAAACAAAATCTACGGTTGGTGGCCGTCGGTCTAGTGGCGGGGACGATCGTTGCGGTGATCGTCAGCGGCTACTTGTCGGCCCAGCTCTATGGCGTCGGCCGGCTCGAGCCCTTGGTCTACTTCGCGGCGGTCCTGGTGCTCGGCCTGGCTGCGACCCTCGCGATTTTGATTCCGGCCTGGCAGGCGATCCGCGTCGATCCCAGCACCGCGTTGCGGCAAGATTGAGCAGCAGCTAGCGCGTTTCGGAACAGCATCTGGGCTAGGATTGCCGACGTGAAAGTCTTTGCGCTCTACAACATCAAAGGCGGCGTCGGCAAGACTGCGAGTAGCGTCAATCTGTCGTTCCTGGCGGCGCTTTCCGGTGCCCGGGTTCTGATCTGGGACCTGGATCCCCAGGGCGCCGCGTCATTTTATTTTCGCATCAAGGCCAAGATCAAAGGCGGCGGCGAGAAGCTGCTCAAGAAGAAGAACCGAGGTCGCCTGCACCGGGAGATCCGAGGCACCGATTTTGATGGCCTCGATCTGGTGCCGGCCGACTTCTCCTACCGCAATCTCGACCTGGCCCTCGACGCGACCAAGAACTCGCGCCGCTGCCTCAGCCGCCTGCTCGAGCCCTTGGCGGAGGATTACGACTTCGTCGTCCTCGATTGCGCGCCGTCGATCTCTCTCACCACGGAGAGCATCTTCGCCGCGACCGATGTTCTGCTGGTGCCGACCATTCCGACGCCCTTGTCGATGCGGACCCTGGTCCAGCTCGACCGCCACTTGCGGCGCGACGGACCCGACGGGCTGAACGCATGGCCCTTCCTCTGCATGGTCGACCGGCGCCGCAAGCTGCATCGAGAGACCAGCGAGCTGCTGGCGACCAACGACTATCGCTTCCGCCGCACCTCGGAGTTGTTGACCAGCCAGATTCCCTATTCGAGCCTGATCGAGCAGATGGGGCACCACCGCGCGCCCCTGCATGCCTTCGCCTACCGTAGCGCCCCGGCGAAGGCCTACATGAGCCTGTGGCGCGAGATCCTCGAAAGGTGTGGTTGATGGGTGTCGAGATCGAACGCAAATTTCTGCTCGCGGGTGATGGCTGGCGTGAGGGCGCTGTCGGAACGCTCTACCGCCAGGGCTATCTGTCGACGGAGGCCGATCGCAGCGTGCGGGTACGGATCAAGGGCAACCAGGGCTTTCTGACCATCAAGGGCCGGTCCGAGGGTCTCGCACGGCTCGAGTACGAGTACGAGATCCCTTTGGACGATGCCGGTCACCTGTTGGACGAGCTGTGTCTGGCGCCGCTGATCGAGAAGACACGCTATGTGATCGAGCACGCCGGGGCCACCTGGGAGGTCGACGAGTTCGCCGGGGTCAACGCCGGCCTGGTGCTGGCCGAGGTTGAGCTCGCCAGCACCGAGGAGGCGGTGGATCTGCCACCATGGATCGGCCACGAGGTGTCGGACGACCCGCGCTACTTCAACGCCAACCTGGTGGCGAATCCGTATTCGAGCTGGTAGGCCGCCGGCCCCTCACCCTCCAGCCCCTTTCTCGTCCACCCCCTCACTCGCCCGGGAGAGGGGAGTCGGAGGTGAAGATCTAGCCGCCCTACTCCTTCGCTTTGCGGCGCCAGGGACGCTGGTGGTCGAGCATCTGCTGCTGGGAGTCGAGCCCCTCCTCGTCCTTCGGACGCAACGATTCAAAGTGGCGGCTGGGCATCAATTGGCGGGCGCCGTGGGTGTCGCGCAGGTGCACGAAGAGGATGTCGTCGCGGAGCGCTCGCCGGATGTCGTCCTCGTCGATCGGCGACAGGGTCTCGACCCGGCCGTTGAGATTGCGTGGCATCAGATCGGCGGAGCCAATGAGGATCTCGTCGTCGCCGCCGTTGCGGAAGTAGAAGATGCGTGAATGCTCAAGGAATCGGCCGACGATCGAGGTCACGGTGATGTTGTCCGAGATGCCTGGCACTCCGGGTCGTAGACAGCAGATGCCGCGCACCTGCAGTTCCACCCGCACGCCGGCGCGGGAGGCGCGGTAGAGCGCCTGGATGCAGGCCTTGTCGGCCAGCGAGTTGAGCTTGAAGGCGATGTGGCCGTCGCCGGACTCGGCGTGGGTGGCGATCTCGCGGTCGATCCGTTGCAAGATCTGGTTGCGCATGCTCGCCGGCGCTACCAGGAGCTTGCGGTAGCTCTCTTTGCGCGAATAGCCGGTGAGGGCGTTGAACAGATCCGAGACGTCGGCGGCTAGCTGCGGATCGGAGGTCAGGTACCCCAAGTCGGTGTAGATACGCGCCGTCACCGGGTTGTAGTTGCCGGTACCCAGATGGACGTAGCGGGTGATGCCTTCGCCTTCGCGACGCACCACCAGGCTCATCTTGGCGTGGGTCTTGAGGCCCACGAGGCCGTAGACCACGTGCACACCGGCGCGCTCCAGGGCCTTGGCCCAGACGATGTTGTTGGTCTCGTCGAAGCGCGCCTTGAGCTCCACCAGCACCGCTACCTGCTTGCCGTTCTCGCGCGCCTCCATCAGCGCCTTGACGATCGGCGAATCGGGGCCCACCCGGTAGAGGGTCTGCTTGATGGTGATCACGTGGGGATCGCGGGCCGCCTCGCGGATGAAGTCGACCACCGGATTGAAGCTGTCGTAAGGGTGGTAGAGCAGCACGCTGCGGCGCCGCAGCAGCGAGAAGATGCTCTCGTCACCGGCCAGGGCCGGCGGAACGAACGGGTGGAACGGGACGTCCTTGAGCTCCGGCCGATCGAGCTTGATCAGCTCGATCACGTCGGCCATGCCGATCGGCCCGTCGACAGAGTGGGTCTGGTAGGGCTTGAGCGCCAGATTGTGCATCAGGATGGTGCGCACCTGCTCCGGCATCTGGTCGTCGACCTCGAGGCGCACGGCAAAGCCGAAGTGGCGCTGCCCGACGATCTCCTCCATCGCCTCCAGAAGATCCGAGGCCTCGTCTTCCTCGATCTCGAAGTCGGCGTCGCGGGTCACCCGGAAGGGGTAGGCGGCGACGATCTCGATGCCGGGGAACAGCATGTCGAGATTGGCCGCGACGACCTCCTCGAGCCAGACGAAGTGATTCGAGCCGGCGAGATCTTCGAGCCCGAGGCGATCGTAGGCTTCGGCGGCGTCCTCGGTCGGGATGCGCAACAGGCGAGGGAAGATCTGCGGCACCTTCAGCCGCGCGAAGCGCTCCTCGCCGCCGGGATGGTTGATCACCACCGCCAGGTTGATGCTCAGGTTCGAGATGTGGGGGAACGGATGGCTCGGATCGAACGCCAAAGGTGTCAGCGAAGGGAAGATCTCGCTCTTGAAATGCCGCCGCAGGAGCTTGCGCTGTTTGCTCTTCAAATCAGCATAGGCCAGGATCTTGAGATCGGCCTGGCGCAGCTTGGGCTTGAGGTCCTTGGTCCAACAGCGCGCGGCGATCTCGAGCATCGGCGCCAGCCGTTGATCGAGGGCCTTGAGCTGCTCGGCCGGGGTCATGCCGTCCGGCGGCGCGGTCACCACGCCGGTCGCCAGCTGGCGCCTCAAGCCTGCGACACGGATCATGAAGAACTCGTCCAGGTTGGACGAGAAGATCGATAGAAACTTGACCCGCTCGAGCAGTGGATTGCTGGTATCCAACGCCTCCTCGAGCACCCGGCGATTGAACTCCAGCCAGCTCAGCTCGCGGTTGATGTACAGCTCGGGGTTGTCGAGATCGACGACCTCGGCCAGGGTGGCGGCCGTGTCGTCACTCGCTTTGGACGACGCCTTCTTCGCCGGTGAGGGTCTCTTGGTGTTGGTCTTTTTCAGGGCTCGGGTCGTTGCCATGGCTTGAAGCTCTCCTCGAGTCGGGTCAACAACCCTAGCAAAGAACAATGAAGAAAAGAGAAACGCCGGACCCTACTCGATGCCTCGGAACTGCTCGAAGCTCTGGCCGGATAGAAAGAACGTCATCGCCCCGACGAACAGGGCGAGGTAGGCCACGCTGGCCACGGTGACGAGGGTCCAGCCGATCGCTCGCTGGGAATGGTAGTGGTACCCGATATTCCAAGCCGCGGGCACCGCCAGCGGCAGATTATGCGGCCCGAGAACCAGCAGGCAGACGGCCAGGACGGCGTTGAGCGTCACTATCGTCTTGCCGGCCCGGTCTTCGTCGGCCTTGCCGACCCGCTCCTCGTCGGCCGCCAGTCGAACCGCGCTGGCCACCAGCCACCAGGAAGGGATGGCGAGCACGATGCCGATCGGGTAGAGCATCCACAGCGAGCCTTCCAGCTGCCCCACGGCGAGTTTGACCGTCACAGCCAGCAAGTGGCCGAAGGCCATGATGCCGATCATGCCGCCGTAGAACAGGTTCAACGCCGCGAGGATCCGCAGGCGCCCGGGCACGCCCCCCGAACCGTTGCCACGGGCCTGCAGCGCCACGGCGACCAGGGCGAGAAACATGGCGGTGGGGAGCCATTTGCTTTCGTCCAGCACGAGCTCGATGAGGGTTTCGATCATGGCCATTCTCCTCCGAACATTGCCGCTGATGCACTATACCAGGCGTCCGGAGGAGCCCACCGCGTCTGTCATCTCTCGCCAGCCGAGCGTCCGTCATAGCGTGGCCGCTCCCGAGTTACTCGATGAACTCCGGTACCGGAAAGACCAGCACGCTGCGTCGCGAGCCCGGTTTGCCGGCCAGCATGGCGTTGGCTGTCGGCCTGGCGATGTTGCCGACCTGGTCTTTGGTCAGATACGGGATCCACAGCATCACGTGCGGCTGCCAGGGACCGACACGCTCACCGAGCCACTGGTGCTTCGACATCATGTAGGTCAGGGACAACGAGTTGGGCAAGGTGAGTGTGCCGTTGCCGTAGGCGCGATCGACCGCGCTCTCGATTTCTTCGCGGCTGCGGCCCGCCATGGCCAGCTCAGCGACCAGGAAGATCTCCCGCAGGGTCGTGCGCGCCCCCTCGGGGTTGATGCAATGGGGTGCCTTGACCCGGGGATCGAAGGTTCGAACGTTGTCGCGCGATGGCCCGGACCACGAGCGCTCGACAAAGCAGTGGAAGCCGTTGTCCCCTACCTTGGCGCGCTCGTAGCCGGAGCGCCGCAGCACGTAGTAGGTGGCGCCTGCGGTGATCGCTTGCGGGCCGGCGGTCGCGGCCATCCGCAGCTCTTCGGCCTCGTCCATTAGATAGGCCCCGACCTCCTGGTCGGCGGCAAGGCACGGCACGGCGGCGATCGTGGCGAGCCAAAGCGGAGCTAAGAGTCGAAGTTTCATATCTTTGTCTCCTTGTTCGAGAGTGGGTGTTGCTACCCCAATAACGTGCGAGGGGGGAGGAAAGGGACACCCCTGCGAGTTGTTCTTCTGCTAAACCGGGTGCGCTCGGCCCAGCAAGACAAGGCGCGGCGTGTAACAAACGGCGATCACGGGTGACTGTCTCGTTCAGTGAGCCTCGTGCCCACAGGTCATTTTCTTTCCGTTAAGGAGCTACACCATGCCACGACACCTGTCGCCGTTACCCCACTTGATGACACAACACGTCATGACACAAGACCTCTTGGGAGTCCGAACAATGCAACGAAGCAACGGACGAGCCTATGCGCTCGTGGTCACGATGATCGTCCTCGGAATTTGCTCGGCCCAAGCGTCGATCGCGGCTACGCCCGAAAAAGGTTTAGGAGCAAGCCTCGATGCCTATCAGCTGCAAGATCTCTTGACGTCGGATGTCAGTGTCAAAAACGGCACCCTGATTCAATTCCCGCTGGCGGGCGGCCAAGTGGTCACGGGGCGAGTCACCGGTCTGCGGCCGAGAAACTTCTCCGGCAGTCAATTCAACATGGGAGAAGGCTCGGCCATCCAGGCGTCGGTGGTCTATGGCGAGCTCTTGGGTGCGACCGAAGGCACCTTTCAACTGCTCGACGATCTGGGTGTCTTGCGAAGCCTCGTCGAAGTCGTCGATTCGTCGACCCAGATGACGACCTATCGGGTCGCCACGACGGGTCAAGCCAGCACGGTCTCGTCGACCACGGCTCCGTATTCGGAGGTCCTGTGCGCCCACGCCCACGACAGCCTCGGCGGCGAGTCGATCAACTGCCAGGACGAAAGCAACCTCAGCGCATCCGAGTAAGGCATCCGGAGAACATTTGAGATTTTTCGCCACGGAGAAAAAAATGAACAAAACCATTCGAATGACCTGCCTCCTGGGGCTGGCTCTGGCCGCGACCGCGCAGGCAGAACCCGTAGAAGAAGATCAAACCGGAGCGGCCTTCCCATCGGTCCATAGGTTTTACGACCGCCTCGACTACGACGCCGGCCTCGAGGTTCCTCAACTCTCCAGTAACCCAGGAGCGTCGACGACGATCTATCTGGATTTCAACGGCGACGATGTCAGCAAAGGCGCTGATATTTTTAAGACATCTTGCTTCAAAAAGGGTCAAGACCTCGAGTACATCGACGAGAATGATCGCGAGAGAATCTACGATGTTTTCGCCCAAGTTGCAGAAAGCTTCAGCCCTTTCGACGTCAATGTCACGACGATCCTGTTGGATTTCCTTGCCGTCCCACCGGGCCAGCGCACCTGGGCCCTCTGCACGGAGGACCACGTTCGAGGGGTTGGCGGTGGCTTCAGCCTCAAGGACGACAACCCTGCCCTCTTTCCCTTCCCCGCGGGTCCTATCGCCACGCATGAAGTGGGCCACAGTTTTGGCATGTTCCATGCGGGTGTTCGCGGCCCAGGGGAAGATCCGTTCTGCTATTACAACGCACACAGTAGTGGTATCTCGGGTTTCGCCCGCTGGAACGCCTTCATGGGCAACACACGCCTCGGCGAGATGTTTCAGTGGACGAATGGAGACTACTTGGACAGCTATCAGGACGGTTCTACCCAGCCGGTGGACAACCTCGGACATATCTCGAATCATTCGCCCTACCGCCCAGACGACCATGGCACTGACATGATGTCTGCCACACCGCTGAGCTCGGGTGCGACAATGCAGGGCATCATCGCAGACGACACAGACAAGGACTTCTTCGTCTTCACTAGTGGCCCTGGCACCCTGACCATCGATGCCTTGTCCCTCGCCGCTCGCCCTATGCGCATCTCGACACCGACAGGGCCGGTTTACGGACGAACGAAGCCCGCGCTCGATTTGAAGATCGAGCTCTTCGATGACACCGGCTGGATCGCCGAGTCCAATCCGGTCTCGAGGTTGGACGCAGAGATCGAAGTCGAAGTTGTGGTACCAGGTACTTACTATGTGAGCGTCGAAGGCGTTGGCGTTGGCGATCCTCTCAACAGCCCACCCAGCGGTTACGTCGGCTATGGATCTATCGGGTCCTATTCGATCAGGGCTTCCTTCAACAGCTCCACCACGCCGGACCTGCAGGTGACCCGCTTTGAGTCCGAGCTGTACAACCCCTGCCCGACCGATCCCAATTGTGCCCACATCAAGAACCTGGAGTACTCTGGGCAGATCAAGAATTTCGGCACCGCGGAGGTGAGCACCCTGGGCCGATTGCAAATCTACAAGCACTATGAGCCCGACTTGAGCGACCCGAACGCCGCCGCTCCGCCGTTTGAGACGCTCGAGTTCACCCCGTCCTACTGGGTCGGCGTCCATGTCGAGGGAATACCGATCTACGTCGATACCGACGATCTGCAGGCCGGCGACTTCGACGAACTGCTCGTCATCGACACCGAGCATCTACCCGACGGGATCTACTACCTCTACGCTTACAGCGACGATCCCAATGCTCCGGGTGGCGATGCCGTCGAAGAGTCCAACGAGCTGAACAACGTCATGGTGCTGGATGTGAATCCCAGCGTCCCCGGCGCGCAAGGGTACGTGCTGGATCGTTCCGGCGGCTGAGACGAGCCTCCTCAGAGGTGGCTGCCCCAGGCCCTGATCCGATGATCGGTGGCCTGGACGCTTTCGATCTCCGTTGTCCTATTGTCGCCTACCGTGCACCCCTCTCCTTTGGGAGAGGGGTCGTTTTCGTCAGTGCCCCTCGTCACTCACTCCTCTCCGGTTGACAGGCCGAGCCGCTTGCTGCAAGCTGATGGCGCCCTCGGGACCATCGCCGCGCACGAAAGCGCTTCTGGAAATGACTCAGCAGGAGAATCCCATGCAATGGAATCAACGCATCGTGATCTTGGTCGGCGTGAGCCTGTTGATGGCCACTTTAGGCAGTGTGACCGTCGACGCCGGATCCGGCAAGACGATCGGCAAGAATCCCGGCAAGATCAAGGGGCGTTGGCTCCGGGTCGAAAGCGTCGAAGCCCTGAAGGAGGCCAAGGGCGTCTACATTGGTGATCTGGTGAGCGACATCCAGTGGAAGCGTGCGGAGAACGAGGCGCCTCTCGATGAAGAGCTGCTCGACGAATACTTCCACGACCAACTCTCGATGAATCTCAAGAGCACGTCGTTCTTCGGCGAGTATCTCGAGTCGGCTCCGGCCGAGGGCGCTGAGGGTATCGTTCGCCTCGACTGCAAGATCGAGGTCGAGCCAGGCAGTCGGACGGCGCGTTACCTGGTGGGTTTCGGCGCCGGTAAGTCGCGCTCGATCCTGGAGCTCACGTTGATCGATCATGCGACCGGTGAAGAGCTCGGTCTCTATCATGGCTACGGTGTCGGCAGTGGCATGGGCTTCAAGCTCGTCGGCGGCACGGCTCGCAAAATGACGCAAGACGATATCCAGGAGAACACCAAGCGGTTCATCGAGCTCTTGGATCAGCTGTAGCGGCGCGGATTTTTTCTCAGGCGTCATCCAGGCGAGCTCATGTCGTTGCGCCTCGTCGTCATCAGCGACACCCACGGACTGCACGATCAGGTGGAGGTTCCTCCGGGGGACATCCTGATCCACGCTGGTGATATGAGTCGGCGTGGCGCTCTGGACGAAGTGCGCTCTTTCGATCGCTTTCTGGGACGCCTCGATCATCCGCACAAACTGGTCATCGCCGGCAACCACGACTTCTGCTTCGAGCGCCAGCCGGCAGCGGCCCGGCGAGTGCTGCGCCACGCCACTTATCTGGAGGATGACGCGATCTCCATCGAGGGTGTCCGGTTCTACGGTAGCCCGTGGCAGCCCTGGTTCTACAACTGGGCCTTCAACCTCCGCCGCGGTGCCGAGATTCGTGCCAAGTGGGACGAGATCCCAGACGACACGGACGTGCTCATCACCCACGGCCCGCCCCTCGGGCACGGCGATGAGACCGTGCGCGGCGAGGCCGTCGGCTGTGCCGATCTGCTCGCGCGGATTCAGCAGGTGAAGCCCCGGTACCACCTCTTCGGGCACATCCACGAAGCCGTCGGCACCACCACCGACGGCACCACGACCTTTGTCAACGCCAGCACCTGCAACCTGGCCTATCGGCCGGTGCATCCACCGGTGGTGATCGACTACCCGTAGGCGGGCGACGCGAGCGGCGCCCGCGGAAGCCCCGGACGTGGGTCAGTGCGCCTCGATCCAATTTGCGATCGGTGTCCAGAAGAGCTGGTCGGCGTCCGTCGCCAGGAGGGTGTCGAGATGGCCGAGGTCGAAGGCTCGCTCTTCAGGCGCGAGGAGGGCCACCACTCGAGTCGTGACATCGGTGCTGCCGAGAGCCTCGAGACTGGCGAGGCCGCTGGCGCCGAGCCCACCGGCAGCGCCCAGGTAGAGAGCCGGCACAGTGACGTCGGCCAGGTGGTCGTCGAAGGGCAGGTCGACTTCGCCGCAGCGCAGCTGAAAGATCTGGAGCTGCAACGGTAGGGGCGAAGACCATGCGGTCGATGCTTGCATCGTGGCAAGCCACAGCGACGGCTCGGTGTAGAAGAGCTGGGTCGGGAGACCTCCGACCAGGTGATAGCCGATCAACGAGTCGGTGGAGCCAAAGAAGAGGGCCGCTTCGAGGTTGCTGAGGCCAGGGATGAAAGGCGAGGGCGAGGCGGGGTCGGCGGCGGCAAGGTCACCCAGGACTCGAAAGAGGGAGAGATCATCGGCGAAGAAGCCATCGTCGAGATCCGCTTCGATGCTCTCCACGCGCTCGCAGGCGCGTTGGGCCGAGGTATCGTCGGCTGCCAGGTAGGGCACATCGAGGACGATGAAGCCGCGGCTGTGGCGACGAAAGGGGGGCTGTTGGGTCTCGGCATTGAGGTAGCCATAGCCGATCTGAGCGCCGCGGCTGAAGCCGAGGAGGTGCAGGCGGCCGAACCCGCTGCCGGTGAAGCCGCGCACCAGGCGGGCGGCGGTGAAGGCGACGTCGAGATCGGCGATGTGGCGCTCCATGCCCCAATCGGCCATGAAGCTGAGATCCGTCGTGGTGGACAGGACTCTCGTCCAACGAAAGTCGATCCCCCAGACGTCGATGCCGCGTCGCGCCAAGAAGATCGCCAGAGACCTCTCATCCGCCAGGCCAGGCAAAGGCACGGTGGGCAAGAAGTTGCTGGCGAAACGACCGCCGTCGCCGTGCACGAGGAGGACCCCGCGATGGGTCGGCGCGGGCCTGCCGGGAGAGCTTTCCCGGACGACCCGGTGGAGGACGATGCGATCGTACATGCCGAGCCCGACCGGTACCTCGAGAGAGTAGTGAGCGATCTCGGCGCCGATCGCTCGGCGTTGTGGGGTGGCTCGGCACTGCCGTGCCGGATCGGCACAGAGAGCGGCTCGCCAAGGCGTAGCGAGCTCGTAGCTCACTTCGGCGGCTTGGTCAGGGCGCGGTTCGTCCGCGGCGGTGGAGCTCGCGGGGGACGTGACCCACAGCAGGGCCAGGACGATCAAACAGTGGTTGAAGCGGTGCATCTCGGGTCCTCTCATCGGTTGTTTTCGCTCGCATCGGCTTCTGTCGCGCCGATGGGGTGACGATGTCGGCTCCGAGCGCGCGATACGCCACGCCGGGGTCACGGGGAGGTCAAGAAGCGGTAACCGACCGGCCGAGGCTGCGTATCTAGCGCTATGAACGGCTCGACCAAGGCCCGTCGTGCAGAGGCCACCTTCGACCTTGGCCAGTGGCGGGTGGAACCGCAGCTCCTGCGGGTCTCCGGCCATGGGCAGGTCCTGGCCCTCGAGCCGCGGGTCATGGAGGTCTTGCTGGCGCTTTGCGAGCAGCCGGGTGAGGTGGTCTCTCGACAGCACCTTCTCGACACTGTTTGGCCGGACACCTTCGTCGGCGAGAAGGCTCTGACCATGGCGGTGTCCAAGCTGCGCCGGGCCTTCCAGGATGACCCTCGCCAGCCGGCAGTCATCGCCACGATCCCCAAACGCGGCTACCGCTTGGTGGCTCCCCTGCGACCGGTGGCGGCCAGGAGCGCGCCACTGGGTGAGCTGACCCGCCGCGATTCGCCCACCGGACGCTCACTTCTCGCTGCTGTGGGCGTCGCGACCTTGGTCGGCCTGACGGCAGGCGCCTCCTTGCGCGTCGGCCACCGTTTGCCTTTCGCACCATCCCCTGCGATAGCTCTGACCACCGAGGAGGGCCATGAGCTCAACGCCGCGATCTCCGACGATGGCCGAGAGGTGGTCTACTCGTCCACCGGCGCCGACGGAAACGTCGATCTCTGGCTTCAGCGGGTCGGTGGATCGCGATTGCGTCTGACTCGCGATCCGGCGACCGAAATCCGCCCGGCTCTCTCTCCCGACGGCACCCACCTCGCCTTCGTTCGCTACACGGCGAGCGACTGCGGTCTGTGGGTGCAGCCGGTGCCCGCGGGAGCTGCTCGCCGGCTCGCCGGCTGTTCGACCGACGCGCCGCGTCGCGTGTCGTGGGGCCCCAAGCCCGCGTGGTCACCCGACGGCGAGACGTTGGCCTTCCCCATGCGATCGGAGGACTCTGCCGTAGCGGGCTCTGCCGCAGCGGGCCGTGGCACGGCCATCCATGCCCTGCCGGTGGCGGGTGGGGCACCTCGGCGGTTGACCCTGCCGCCGGAGGGGTTTCGCGACTTCGACCCGTCGTATTCACCGGACGGCACGCAGCTGGCCTTCACCCGGATCGGCCACAATGCGGCCGGTGACCTGTGGGTCGTCAGCCCGAACAGCGGTAAAGAACGGCGTCTAACCCACGAGCTGCGGCCAATCTTCGGCCATGATTGGACACCGGATGGTCGGGCCCTCGTCTTTTCGTCCCTGCGCTCGGGTACCTTCCAACTGTGGCACCTGGACCTGGCGACCAACAACTTGTCATGGGTGCCGGCCACCGGCACCAATCTCAAGGAGCCATCGCTTTCGACGACCGGTCGACTGATCTACGAAGACTGGGCCTATGAAGTGAATCTTTGGCGCCTGGATTTCGATCGCGGGGTGCTCTCGCCCGTCGCCGCGTCCACCCGCCGTGACGTCCATCCGGCGATCTCACCCGATGGCTCGGCCGTTGCCTGGGTATCGAATCGTTCCGGTGCTTACGAGATCTGGCGAGCCCGTGGCGATGGTAGCGAAGCCGTGCAGCTGACGCAGTTGGAGAGCTCGATGGTCGCGGCGCCGAATTGGTCGCCAGACGGCCTGCAGATCGTGTTCGAGGCGCGGATCGATGGCCGCGCGGATCTCTACTCGATACCGGCTAGCGGTGGCATGACCCAGCGGCTCACCGAACATCCGGCCGACGAGGTTCTGGCGACCTACTCGGCCGATGGCCGCTGGCTCTATTTCGCCTCGGATCGGCGCAATGGCTGGCAAGTCTGGCGCCTGCCGGCCACCGGCGGGACTCCGATCCAGCTGACCGAATCAGGCGGCTTCGCCCCTCGACCATCGCCGGATGGGCGCTGGTTGTTCCATGCCCGCCACGATGCGGCCGGCATCTGGCGCATGCCGGCGA
>JBCCGX010000080.1:0-16126 GCA_039029035.1 Acidobacteriota bacterium
AAGGTTGGTCGAAGCTTTGGCGCCGGAGCGCGATCTCAGCCGTGCTCCTCTCTTCCAAGTGATGCTGGTGCTGCAAAACACACCGGCAGAGGCTCTCGAGCTGCCCGGCCTGAAGCTCGAGCTCGAAGAGATCGATGCAGCGACGGCCAAGCTCGACTTGACCCTTTCGATGACCGAGACCGGAGATCGGCTCGAGGGCTTCTGGGAATACGACCGCAACCTCTTCGACCCGACCACCGTCCAGCGGCTGGTGCTGCAGTTCGAGCAGTTGGCGCAAGCCGCCGCGGCCGCGGCGGCGCGGCCGCTCTCGGAGTTACCCCTCTTGACGGCCGGTGAACGGCAGCAGCTGATCGAATGGAACGATACCGGCGCGTCGACGCCGGGGCGCACCGAGAGCAAGACACTGAGTCAGCTCTTCGCGGAGCAGGCTGTCCGTACCCCGGACGCGATCGCGCTGGTCGCGGGCAGCGAGTGCCTGAGCTACCGGCACCTCGCCGGCCGGAGCGCCCGGCTGGCGCGGCACCTGCGCCGCCTGGGGGTCGGACCGGAGACGAACGTCGGGATCTTCTTGCAGCGTTCGCCACAGTTGGTGACGGCGCTCCTGGCGGTGCTCGAGGCGGGCGGGGCCTACATACCACTCGACCCGGAGTATCCTCAGGAGCGCGTCGCCTTCACTCTCGACGATGCGCAAGCGTCGCTGGTCTTGACCCAACAGGCATTGGCTAGCCGCCTGCCGCAAGCGGTCAGCCGACGGGTCCTCGACGCAGAGCCACCAGACGCAGAGTCACCGGCCTCAGAGCCACCGGATGCAGAGTCACCGGATACAGAACAACTCTCGGAAGAGTTCGACCGGCCGGGCGATTCTTCGATCGGCCCTGGCCCTCTCGCCTATGTGATCTACACCTCGGGCTCCACCGGTAGGCCCAAGGGCGTGGCGATCGAGCATCGCCACGCTGTGGCGATGGTGCGCTGGGCGACCCATACCTATGCACCACGAGAGCTCACGGGTGTGCTGGCCTCGACCTCGGTTTGCTTCGATCTGTCGGTCTTCGAGATCTTCGTGCCCCTGGCCTGTGGTGGCACGGTGATCCTGGCCCCCGATGCCCTCAGCCTGGCAGACCAGCCGGCGAGAGTTAGCTTGGTCAACACGGTGCCTTCGGCGATGGCGGAGCTGGTCCGCGCCGACCACCTACCGACTTCGGTCCGGACGATCAACCTGGCCGGAGAACCGCTCAAGCGCTCGCTGGTCGAACCGCTGTACGGGGCGGCGGGGTCCGGAACACGTCTCTACAACCTCTATGGCCCCTCGGAAGACACCACCTATTCGACTTTCACTGCAGTCGCCGCAGGGAATGCTGCGGAGCCGACCATCGGCCGTCCGATTGCTCGGACTCAGGCCCATGTGGTGGACGGACGCCAACACCAGGTACCTATCGCCGTCGCCGGAGAGCTCGTTCTGGGTGGCGCCGGCGTGGCTCGAGGCTATCTGCGCCGGCCCGGACTGACGGCAGAGCGCTTCGTCCCCGACGCGCTGGGCCGCGGCCTTGGCCAACGGCTCTACCGCACCGGCGATCTGGCGCGCTTCACGCCAGCCGGGGATTTGGAGTTTCTCGGTCGCACCGACCACCAGGTCAAGATCCGCGGCTTTCGAATCGAATTGGGTGAGATCGAATCTGCGCTCTGCGAGCATCCGGCGGTCGTCGAAGCCGTGGTCGTAACACGCCACGATCTGACGGGTGCCACGGCCGAGGAGCCGACGAGTGAGGCACTCCTGGTCGCTTACGTCGTGACCATGTCCGAATCGCCGGGGTCGGGCGCGCTACGCCGACACCTGGAGCGTCGTTTGCCGGCCGATATGACGCCTTCGAAGTTTGTCGAGCTGGCTGCGATGCCGCTGACCCCGAACGGCAAGATCGATCGCCGCGCCTTGCCTGCCCCCGACCCCTCGCGACGCGATGTGGAGAACCGTTGGATGGCACCGCGGACGCCGGTCGAGGAATTACTGGCGACGATCTGGTGCGATCTGCTCGCCGTCGAGCGCGTCGGGGTCGACGACAACTTCTTCGAGCTCGGCGGACACTCCTTGCTGGCTTCCCAAATGGCGGTCCGTGTCGAGCGGGCGATCGGCTGGGAGCCGTCGTTGAAGCAGATCTTCGAGCAACCGACGATCGCGACGCTGGCGGCGTCGGCGGAGTCTGTCACTCCCTCGGAGCCGCTGCGCCCGCTGAACCGCACGGGCGCGATGCCATTGTCCTTCGCCCAACAGCGCCTATGGTTCCTCGATCGGCTGGAGCCCGGCTCAGCGGCCTATAACGTGCCGGTGGCGGTGCGGTTGCAGGGTCGAGTGGTCGCTGCGGCGCTGGCGGCGGCCTGCAGCGAGATGGTGCGCAGGCATCAAGTGCTGCGCACGGTGTTCGAGCTTGTCGCCGGCGAGCCGATGCAGAGAGTCGTGCCGTCACGGCCGTTGCCGTTGCCGGTCATCGATCTCCAAGCCCTGCCAGCCGCTGCACGCGAGGCAGAGGCACACGCGCTGATCGAGAGTGAAGCCTGCCGCCCCTTCGACTTGGAGCTGGCACCGCTGCTACGCATTCAGCTGCTGAGCCTGGGCCCGGAAGCCAACGTCTTGCTGGCCAACATGCACCACATTGCCGCCGACGGCTGGTCGATCGGCTTGATGCTGAACGAGCTTGCCCGCCTCTACGATGCCGCGGTCCGGAACCGATCCTCATCGCTGCCGACGCTGCCGATTCAGTACGCCGATTTCGCCGTGTGGCAACGGGAACAGCTCGCCGGCGAGCGCCTGGACGCGGAGCTAGGTTATTGGCGTCAGAAGCTCGCCGGCGCGCCGGAAGTCTTGGAGCTGCCGACGGATCGGCCGCGCTCGACGCAGCTCACCTCGCGCAGCGGTCGTCATCGAGCCATGCTGCCGGCGAGCCTCGTCCGACGCCTCAAAGCGCTAGCTCAAAGCACCTCGACCACACCCTACATGACCCTGCTGGCCGTGCTAGGAGCCCTCTTGTCGCGCAGCACGGGTCAACGGGATCTGATCGTGGGCTCACCGATCGCCAACCGCGGCCCGATCGAGACCGAGAAGCTCATCGGCTTCTTCGTCAATACCCTGGCTTTGCGGCTCGACCTCACCAGCGACCCGTCCTTCATCGAGTTGCTCGAGCGAGTACGGTCGGCGGCACTCGGCGCCTACGCCCATCAGCAGCTGCCGTTCGAAAAGCTGGTCGAGCAGCTATCGGACGGCAGAGACCTCAGCCACGCACCGTTGGTGCAGGTCGTGCTGGCCCTGCAGAACGCACCGATTCGCATGCCGCAATTGCCGGGCATCGAAGTAGAGATCGAGGAGCTGACACCGGCCACAGCGAAATTCGACCTGACAGTCTCCTTGGTCGAGACCAACGGCCGGCTCGAGGGGTTCTGGGAATACGACCGCGATCTCTTCGATGCGACGACGATCCGGCGGTTGGCGGAGCAGTTCGAGAACCTGGCGGCGTCGGCCGTCGCGTCACCACAGCAGCGCCTGAATGCTATGTCTTGGCTCACCGCCAACGAACGCCAGGCACTCCGAGAGTGGAACGATACGGCCTCTCGCTACCCTCGCGAAGCGCCGATCCATAGGCTGTTCGAAACCTGGGCAGCGAGCACTCCCGAAGCCATCGCCGTCGTCTGTGGCGACCAACAGCTTTCCTATCGAGAGCTCGATCGACAGGCCAATCGCCTCGGCCACCACTTCCGAGCGTGCGGCGTGGGGCCGGAGGTCTGCGTGGGGCTTTGCGTCGAGCGTTCGATCGAGATGGTGGTCTCCATTCTCGGCATCCTCAAAGCCGGCGGCATCTATGTGCCCCTGGATCCCGACTACCCCCCGGAAAGACTGGCGTTCATGCTCGAAGACGTCCAGGCATCCGTGGTGGTCATCGCAGGAAAGCTCGCCGGGCGATTGACTCTGCCGCAGACTACGCCGAGTCTGCGAGTGGTCGACCTCGAGGCGGGCACGCTTGGCCGCTACGGCACCGACCGTCCGGACGTCGAGGTCGCGCCGGAGAATCTCGCCTATGTCATGTTCACCTCGGGCTCCACCGGTCGCCCTAAGGGCGTCGCCGTCGCGCACCACAATGTCGCTCGCTTGGTGCGCTCGACTCGATACGCCAACCTCGACTCGGAGCAGGTCTTCTTGCAGTTTGCCCCCGTCTCTTTCGACGCCGCGACACTGGAGATCTGGGGGCCGCTGGCGAACGGCGGGCGACTCGTCGTCTTTCCTCCCCATACACCTTCGCTGTCGGAGCTCGGCGGATTCCTCGAGAGTCGGCGCGTGTCCACTCTCTGGCTGACCGCTGGGCTGTTCCACCGCATGGCCGGTGAGAACCTCGCGACGCTGGGAGCACTGGATCAGCTGCTGGCCGGAGGTGACGTGTTGTCGAGCCGCCATGTGCGCCGGGTCCTCGATGACAATCCCCATTGCACGGTGATCAACGGCTACGGCCCGACCGAGAACACCACGTTCACGACCTGTGCGACGATGCGCGATGCCAGTGACGTCGCGGACCCAGTGTCGATCGGACGCCCGATTGCCAATACCACGGTCCACGTGCTCGATGAGGCTCTACGGGTCCAGGCGATCGGGGTCTTCGGCCACTTGTACATCGGCGGAGAAGGCTTGGCCCGTGGTTACGCTCGACAGGCGGCGCGCACTGCCGAGCGCTTCGTTCCCAGCCCGCTCAGTGCTCGCCCCGGTCGCCGTCTGTACGACAGTGGCGATCTGGCGCGATGGCGCCCCGACGGCAGCCTCGAGTTTCAGGGTCGCAGCGACCACCAGGTCAAGATCCGCGGATTCCGCATCGAGCTCGGTGAGATCGAGTCGGTCCTGACTCAGCACCCGGGAGTGACGCAAGCGACGGTCCTGGCGCGCCGCGACCGTGCGCCGGGGCAAAGCGAGGCGGCTTTCGACGAGGCACGCCTGGTGGCCTACTTCGTGCCAGGGGATCAGGAGCCTAATGAGCGGGCCCTGCGCCAGCTTCTCGCGTCGCAGCTACCGTCTTACATGGTCCCGGCGGCGTTCGTCTCTCTGGCGGCATTGCCCTTGACCGCCAACGGCAAGATCGATCGACGGGCTTTACCCGCCTTCGACGGCGCACGCCCCGATCTCGAGAAACCGTTCGTAGCACCTCGTACAGCCGTCGAAGAAATGCTGGCCGAGCTCTGGAGCGACCTGCTCGAGGTCAATCGGATCGGGGTTCACGACGACTTCTTCGAGCTCGGCGGCCACTCGCTGCTGGCGATTCAACTGCTCGGCCGATTGCGCGACGACTTCGGTGTCGATTTGCCGGTGCGCGCACTCTTCGAGGCGCCGAGCATCGAAGGGTTGTCTCGAGCGCTGGCCGAAGCGCTTCTCGCCCAGGCCGACGAGCGAGCCGCAGAGCAGGCGCTGGCCGAAGTGGAGCAGCAGCATGGCTGAGCGAGCGATCAGCGAGCTGTCGCCGCAGAAGCTCGACGCGTTGATCCGTCGGCTCAAGGATCGGTCGGCGCCAGCGGCACCGGCACCGATCGCCCGCCGACCGCATGGCGAGGCACCGCTGCCGCTTTCTTTCGCTCAACAGCGATTCTGGCTTCTCGAACGCCTCGACCCAGGCTCCCAGGCCTACCACATGCCGGGATCAGCGCGGCTCGACGGACGCCTCGACCGGCAGGCCCTGGGTCGCGCCTTGGCCGAGATCATCCACCGTCACGAGGTGCTGCGCACCACCTTTCGAGAGGTCGACGGACAACCCGTGCAAGGGGTGGCACCAACCACCCCGTTCAGCCTGCCGCTGATCGACCTCGAGAGCCTCCCAACTCCGGCGCGCGAGTCGGAAGCCGCGCGGATCCTCGATCGTCTGGCAGCGACACCCTTCGATCTGAGGGCGGGGCCGCTATTGCGCGTGGTGCTGGTGCGCTACGGTCAGCGCAGTCACCTCCTGCTGCAAGATCAACATCACATCGTTGCCGACGGTTGGTCCTTGGAGGTCTTTTACCGCGAGCTGGAGTCACTCTACACGGCCTTTGTTGCCAACGAGTCTTCTCCACTCCCGCCGCTGCCGCTGCAATATGCGGACTTTTGCCTCTGGCAGCGGCAGCCGCCAGACTCCAAAGTCTCGGATTCGCAGCTGGACTACTGGCGCGAGCGCCTGGCGGAACCTCTGCCGGTTCTCGAACTGCCCAGCGACCATCCGCGACCGCCGATTCGCACCTATACCGGCGAGCGCGAGACGCGGACCGTCAGCGGCCAGCTCGCTGACGAGCTCAAAGCTCTCGGAGCGAGCGATAAAGGGACCACTTTGTTCATGGTTCTGCTCGCTGCCTTCGCGGCGCTTATGAGCCGCCAGAGTGGCCAGACCGATCTGGTGATCGGTACTCCGGTGGCCGGGCGAGACCGGCGCGAAACCGAGCCCTTGATCGGTTGCTTCCTCAACCTCCTGGCGTTACGCGTGGATCTCTCGACTAGGCCGCCATTCCGGGAGCTCTTGCGCCGGGTTCGGGAAACGGCTCTGGGCGCCTACAGCCATCAACAGATTGCGTTCGAGCAGGTTCTGGAGACCGTGTGTCCGGAACGCACGCTCGACCGCACATCGCTCTTTCAAGCGTTTTTCAACATGCCGCCACCGGCCGGCGGGCAACTCGAGCTGGCCGAGCTGGTGATCGAGCCCGGGCCAGCACCCGAAGGCCCCTCAGGCTTCGATCTGACCCTCTATGCGCGTGAGTTGGCAGAGGGTGGCCTGCGCTTCGATCTGGTCTACAACGCGGATCTCTTCGACCGGGTGCGCATGGGCGAAACCCTGAACCAGTACTTGACGCTGTTGGCAGCCATCGCCAACGATCCCGAGCAACCCATCGACCGCTACTCGCTGCTCACGGCGGGCGCTTCCGAGTGTCTGCCAGATCCCACAGCCGCCCTCGCGGCCAGTTGGCACGGGGCGATTCACGAGCGTTTCGCGGAGAATGCAGCCCGTGCTCCCGAGCGCTGTGCCGTGGTCGACGCCGAGCACCACTGGAGCTATGGCGAGCTCGCTCGTCAGAGCCGAGGGATCGCTGCCGCGCTGCGCTCCGGCAACGTCGAGCCGGGGGCTGTGGTGGCGATCTACGCTTGCCGCAGTGGATCGCTGGTCGCGGCCTTGCTCGGCGTGCTCGAAGCGGAAGCGGTGTTCGTGGTTCTGGACCCGGATCATCCCGCGGCGCGCTTACGCGAGATCCTGCACCAAGCCGAGCCGGCGGCGTTGATCGAGCTCGCTGAAGCGGGGCCACCACCCGCCGAGCTCGAAACCGCCATCGACGCATTGCCGACTCGAATCACCTTGGATGCGGCGGGTGCCTCGTCGGCGGAACGCGGTGCAGGGTCTGCCAGCGGGCGGCGTCGACGTCCTGGCGATCTGGCCTACATCGCCTTCACCTCAGGCTCCAGCGGCCGGCCTCGTGGCATTCTGGGTAGCCACGGACCGTTGTCGAGCTTCTTGCACTGGTACGTCGACCGCTTCGGACATCGACCGGACGACTGTTTCGCCCTGCTCTCGGGACTTTCCCACGATCCTCTGCTGCGCGACGTGTTCGCCCCTCTGTGGCTCGGGGCACGCCTCGAGATTCCTGACGGCGACCAATTCGGCGAGCCCGGTTGGCTCAGTGGCTGGCTGGCCCGCCGCCGCGTCAGCGTCGTCCACACGACACCGGCGATGGCGCAGCAGATGACCTCGGCACCCCTACAAGGTGTCGAGGCGCCGCGGCTCTCGACCCTTCGTTGGGTGTTCTATGGCGGCGATCGGCTGCGCTGGGAAGATGTTGCCCGCCTGCGGCAAACCGCTCCGCAAGCTAACTGCGTGAACTTCTACGGCGCGACGGAAACGCCGCAAGCCGTCGCCTACCAGATCGCCGCCATGGCGTCGGCCGCGGTGCCCCGCAGTGGCCCGGTGCCGCTCGGCCGCGGTGTGGCCGAGGCCCAACTGCTGGTACTGACCGAAGCTGGCGACCTGGCGACCGTCGGTGAGTTGGGAGAGATCGCGGTGCGGTCCAGACACCTGGCTCTCGGCTACCTGGACGATGAGCCGTTGACCCGTGCGCGCTTCCTCGACAGCCCTTGGGGCGACGACTCCGCGACGGACGAGCTGCCACACGATCGACTCTATCTGACGGGCGACCTGGGTCGTTTTCGACCCGACGGCAGGGTCGAATTCGCCGGTCGCGCCGACCGCCAGCTCAAAATCCGCGGCTTCCGCATCGAGCCGGCGGAGATCGAGGCCGCGCTCGAGCGCCAGCCTGGAATCGCGCGAGCAGTCGTCATCGGACAGGAAGTCGACGAGAACCAGCGCCTCTTGGCCTATGTCGTAGGCCGGCCGCGCCAGGATGGTCTCGACAGCGAGGCGCTGCGCGCCGATCTCGGCAAAGAGCTGCCCTCCCACATGTTGCCGGGAGCCTTCGTCGAGCTCGAGCAAATGCCGCTGACCCCCAACGGCAAGGTGGACTACGCGGCGTTGCCGGCCTGGGACAGCGGCCAGTTACCGCCGGACTCGGTCGCGCCCCGCTCACCACTCGAGCAAGCCATCGCCAGCGTCTGGGCTGAGCTACTGAAGGTCGAGCAGGTCGGAACGCACCAGAACTTCTTCGCTCTCGGCGGCCATTCGTTACTAGCCACGCGGCTGATTGCACGCCTGAGCAGCACCTTGGGCGTGGATCTGTCACTCCAGACTCTCTTTGCACAGCCGACGGTGAGTGGACTGGCCGCCGCCCTGGAGGCCGAGCTACAAGCCGGCCGCAAGCCACCACCGCCGCTCCGGAGACGACCGGATCGACGGGCTCCGCTCACCTTTGCACAGCAGCGTCTATGGTTTCTCGACCAGTTGGAGCCCGGCAATCCGGCGTACAACATGCCGCTAGCGCTGGACGTTCGCGGCGATCTCGACCTGGCGGCTCTGTATTCTTGTCTCGTCGCGCTGGCGGAGCGCCAAGAGGCGCTCAAGACCCGCTTTGTCGAACTCACCGATGGGCCGGAGCAACGGTTCGAGCCGGGACTTCAACCGCCGTTGATCGAAATCGACCTCGGCGGCCTGCCTAAGGTCAGGCGCCAGGACGCGGCGCATCAGCTTTGCCGGCTTCTGACTCGCCGTCCCTTCGATCTCGGGCACGGCCCCCTGCTGGTCGCCTACGCCTTGCGCCTGGATCCGGAACACCATCTGCTCCTGCTGGTCAGTCACCACATCATCTCCGATGGCTGGTCGAGCGGGATCCTGGTGCGCGAGCTGGCCGCTCTCTACCAGGCTTCGCGCGACCACCGAACCGCAACCCTATCGATGTTGCCGGTGCGCTACGGCGACTATGCCCACTGGCAGCGCGGGTGGCTGCAGGGTACCGTGCTCGAGGCCCAGCTCGACTTCTGGCGTCGCCAGCTCGCCGGCGCGCCGACCACGCTGGAGCTTCCCTCCGATCGGCCGCGGCCCTCGGTGCTCAGTTTCCGCGGCGAAGAGCTCCGCTTCGAGCTTGGTCTCGAACTGACGGAGCGTCTCGAGTCGATGAGCCGCTCGCGTGCCGTGACGCTCTACATGACGCTCCTGGCACTGTTCGAGACCTGGCTCGGGCGCCTCAGCGGCCAGGGCGACTTACTGATCGGTACACCGATCGCCAACCGAAATCGCAGCGAGCTCGAAGGGTTGATCGGGCTCTTCGCCAACAGTCTGGTTCTGCGTGGCGATTTAACCGGCGATCCGAACTTCGCCGAGCTGCTGGGGCGCGTACGGCGACGCGCTCTCGCGGCTTATAGCCACCAAGATCTGCCGTTCGAGAAGCTGGTGGAGGCCCTGCAGCCCGAGCGTGATCTGGCGCGCAATCCACTGTTCCAGGTGATGTTCGCGCTACAGAACGCACCCCTGGAGGCGGTGGCGCTGCCCGACCTGACCCTGGCACCCGTGGCGACCGGTAGCAGCACCTCGCGCTTCGATCTGACTCTCAATCTCACTGCAACTGGCAACGGTCTCGCGGGTCGCCTCGAGTACAGCAGCGAGCTCTTTGACCGGACGACGATCCAACGCTGGCTGGGAAACCTGCGCGATCTCGCCGACGGTGCCGCCCGCCACCCCGATAGGCGGCTCTCGCAGCTGCCTTGGCTACCACCGGCCGAGCGCCATCAGCTGCTCGTGGAGTGGCAGCGCACAGCGAGTGAGGCACTCCCCACGACACCAGTCTTTCGGTGGATCGAACGCCAGGCGGCGGCGACACCCGATGCCTCGGCACTGGTTTTTCGCCAGGGCGTGTGGAGCTACCGCGAGCTCAACGGCCGGGCCAACCGTTTGGCTCGTTTCCTGTGCCGCCTGGGGATCGGGCCCGGGACGTTGGTCGGCCTCGGTCTCGAGCGCTCACCGGAACTGGTGGTGGCGGCGCTGGGCATTCAAAAAGCTGGCGGCGCCTATCTGCCGCTCGATCCGGGCTACCCACCGGAGCGCCTGGCCCTGATGCTCGCCGACTCGCGGGCCGAGGTGTTGGTGAGTCGCTCGGGCGCGCACCCTGAGATTGGCGGCGAGACGATACGTCGAGTCTTGATCGATGCCGACGCGGGGATCGACGCCGAGAGCCCGGAGGACCTCCCAGGCGGCGCCGGCCTCGAAGACACCGCCTATGTGATCTACACCTCAGGCTCCACCGGCAGGCCCAAAGGCGTGGTGATCAGCCACGGGGCGCTGGGCAATTTCCTCGCCTCGATGCGCGACCAGCCTGGGTTGACGCTGGCCGATCGGCTGCTGGCGGTCACCTCGCTATCGTTCGATATCGCCACTCTCGAGCTCTATTTGCCGCTGACGGTCGGAGCCACCATTTGGCTCGCCGACAGCACCGAGGTGGCGGATGGGCGACGCCTTGCGGCGCTGATCGAGCGCGCCGGAGCGAACGTGCTGCAAGCGACGCCGTCGACCTGGCGCATGTTGCTCGACGCGGGCTGGCACGGCGCGCCCCAACTGCGAGCGTTGGTTGGCGGCGAGGCGTTGGCGCGCGACCTGGCGGCCGAGTTGGTCGACCGCAGCCAGGCGTTGTGGAATCTCTACGGCCCGACGGAAACCACGGTCTGGTCGGCCTTGCACCGGTGCGCTGCTGCGGACGCGGTCGGCGAAGGATCAGTAGTCATCGGCCGGCCGATCGCCAACACCGCAGTCGCCCTCCTCGACCGCCGCTTGCAACCGGTGCCGATGGGAGCCTGGGGCGAGCTTGCTATCGGGGGTGACGGCGTCGCCCGCGGCTACCTCGGCCGTCCCCAGCTGACGGCCGAAGTCTTCGTGCCCGACGCCCTGACCGGCCGGCCCGGCCGCCGGCTCTACCGGACCGGCGACTTGGCGCGCGTTCGCAGCGCAGGCGCCCTGGAGTTCCTCGGGCGCCTCGACCATCAGCTGAAGGTGCGTGGCTTCCGGATCGAGCCGGGTGAGATCGAGGCGGCGTTGCGCCAGCATGCCGAGGTCCGCGATGCGGCAGTCGTCGCTCGACGACTGAGCGCCAACGCCGAGCCAAGCCTGGTCGGCTACGTGGTGCCGTCGTCGACGCTGGACCACGAGGCACTGCGAGAGCACCTGCGAAGCTTGCTGCCGGCGTACATGGTGCCCTCGGTCTTCGTGGCCCTCGAGGCTCTGCCCCTGACGCCCAACGCCAAGCTCGACCGTAAGGCTCTGCCGGAACCTGCCGCCCATAGGCAAGGCCTCGCCACCGCATACGTTGCTCCTCGCGACGAGACCGAGCGAAATCTGGCGGCGATCTGGCAGGAGGTCCTAGGCGTCGCTCGGGTAGGAGTCGACGATGACTTCTTCTCCCTCGGTGGTCACTCGCTCATGGCGACCCAGCTCATGTCGCGCCTCCGTGAGCGATTCCGCGTCGATCTACCGCTGCGCCAGCTATTCGAGACCGCGACGATCGCCGGTCTCGCGGCCGAGGTCTCGGCGGCCGCCAACCAGGCGGCCGACCTGGCTCTTCCCCCTCTCGAGCCCGAGGCGCCGGGCGAGGAGACGCCGCTGTCTTTCGCCCAAGAGCGCCTGTGGTTCCTCGACAAGCTGGAGCCGGGTAGCACCGCCTACCAGATTTCGGGCCTGCTCAATTTCGCCGGGCCGCTCGATCAAGCGGCTCTGGAACGCAGCTTCTGTGCGTTGGCTCGCCGACATGAAATCTTGCGCAGCAGTTTTCCGACCCGAGGTGGCCGCGGGGTCCAGCGGCTTGCCGAGCCCCGACCGGTGCCAATGCCAGTCGTCGATCTCACGGCGCTTGCTGCCGAGGTGCGCGATGAGGTCGCGCGGCTTCTGGCGGCAGGGCAAGCGGCGCGCGGCTTCGATCTGACCCGCGGACCGTTGCTCCGCCTCCTGCTGTTGCGACTCGAGCCGCAACGTCACCTGGCGCTCGTCGTTTTACACCACATCGTCGCCGATGCCTGGTCACTCGGCCTCTTCGCACGCGAGATCGTTGCCCTCTACGACGCCTTCTCTAGCGGCCGCCCCAACTCGTTGGCCGGGTTGCCGGTCCAATACGCGGACTATGCGCGCTGGCAGCGTCGTTGGCTGCGCGACGACCTGCTAGACGAGCAACTCGACTACTGGCGACAACGACTCGAAGGCGGCCGGCTACCGCCTATCGAGCTGCCGACCGATCGGCCGCGGCCGGCGATCCAGTCCTACCGCGGAGGTAGCTGCACCTGCGTTCTACCCAAAGCGCAACTCGAGCAGCTCGAAGCGGTCGGCCGCGCCAACGGTGCGACGCTCTTCATGACTCTCCTTGCGGCCCTCGCCACTCTGCTGCACCGCTATGCAGGACAGGCCGATGTGGTCATCGGCGCTCCGGTCGCCGGTCGCCGTCACCCACACCTCGAGAGCCTCATCGGCCTGTTCGTCAACACCTTGCCGATGCGCGTCTCCTTCGCCGGCTCACCGCGGTTCGCAAGCTTGCTCGAAGCGGTGCGGGCCGGAGCTCTGGGGGACTACGCCCACCAGGATCTGCCTTTCGAAAAGTTGGTCGAAGCCCTGCAGCCGGAACGCCATCTGAGTCGCCATCCGCTGTTCGACGTGATGCTCAACCTGCTCAACACGCCATCAACGGGCAGCGAGCCCGGCGAGTTGGCCATCGAGCTGGAAGAACCGCTAGCTAATGAGTCGAAATTCTCCTTGACTCTGACCGCTCAGGTCGCTGCGGACGAGCTCGAGCTGCGGCTGGTCTATCAAGCAGCTCTTTTCTCGCCCCAGCGGGCAGCTTCGATCCTCGATCAATACAAGCGGCTGCTGAGCCAGATTGGGGCGGCCCCCGAACGATCGATCGATGACTACTCGCTGGTGGGCTCCGAGGACCGGGTTTGGCTCCCCGACCCGGCCGCACCGCTGCCAGCGCCAAAGTACTCGCCGGTGCCGCAGCTCGTGGCAGAACAGGCCGCCAGGCGACCCGACGCATCGGCAGTGACCCTGGCTGGCCACGTCTACAGCTACCGCGAGCTGGCGACTCGCGCCGAGGGCTTGGCGCGTCAGCTGGTCGCTGGCGGCCTGCGTCGTGGCGAGACGGTCGCCGTCTGTGGTGAGCCGAGCTTCGGCCTGATCGTGGCGATGTGTGGCGTGCTGGCAAGCGGCGGCGTCCTGCTGTTGATCGATCCGCAGCTCCCAGCCCCGCGTCGCCGCCGAATCAGTGCGGCGGCCGATGTCGCCTGCCGAATCGAGCTGAGCTCAGCGAACGCCGAGACGTCGGCCGAGAGCGAGGGGACGCTGGCGGTCGACCCCCTATCCGGGATTTGCGACGGCCCCATCGACAACACCGTCGACTTGCCCGCGCTGACCGGCGAGGAGGCCGCCTACATCTTCTTCACCTCGGGTAGCAGCGGCCGCCCCAAGGGGGTTCGCGGACTGCATCGGGGCTTGAGCCAGTTCCTCGACTGGCAGCGCCAGCGCTTCGCGATCTCCACCAGCGATCGCGTGGCACAACTCGTCAGCCTCTCCTTCGACGCTGTGTTGCGCGATGTCTTTTTGCCTCTGACCAACGGCGCCACCCTGTGTCTGCCATCGACCAACGCAGCGCTACAAGTGGTCCCCTGGCTGGCGAACGAGCGAGTGACCGTGGTCCATACGCTGCCGGCGGTACTGCGCAGCTGGCTGGTGCACCCTGCAGAGGGCCTGTCACTCAGCGACCTGCGCTGGCTGTTCTGTTCCGGTGAGCCCCTGGACGGTGAGCTGGTGCGGCGCTGGCGGGCAGCCTTCCCAGGCGCCGGGTCCGTCGTAAACCTCTACGGGCCGACCGAGACGACGATGACCAAGACGTTCTTCGTTGCGCCGCCGGAGCCGGAGCCCGGCGTGCTACCGGTCGGCCGGGCGATCGACCATGCCCAGGCTCTAGTGCTAGGGCCAGGCGATCGACTGCGCGGCGTCAATGAGGCGGGTGAGATCGTCTTGCGGACGCCTTTTGGCACCGCCGGCTATCTCGATGCGGCCGAGGGGACGCAGGCCTTCGTGCCCAATCCGTTCCGCGATGACCCCGCAGACGTGCTCTATCGCACGGGTGATCGGGGACGCTATCGCCCGGACGGAGAGCTCGAGATCCTCGGACGCCTCGACGCGCAGATCAAAGTACGTGGCGTTCGCATCGAGCCAGAGGAAGTCGAGACAGTGCTCGAGCGCCATCCCGACGTGGCCCAGGCGGCCGTCGGGGCACGCCCCGACAAGAGCGGCGTCAAGCGCCTGATCGCCTGGGTCGTGGCGCGCAGGCGCTTCGACGCGCTGGCCGGCGAGCTGCGCCAGGCCGCGGCGGCCGAGCTGCCACCGCCGTTGGTGCCCTCGGAGTTCGTTTGGGTCGAGAATCTGCCACTGACCGCCACGGGCAAGATCGACCGCCGAGCTCTGCCGGAACCCGGCGCCGCGGAGCCGGCCATTCGGGCGGCGCTCCCGGTCTCACCACGTAGTGACCTGGAAAGGAAGATCGCGGCCATCTGGCAGCGTACGCTGGAGCGCGAAGAGGTCGGCGTGCACGACAACTTCTTTGATCTCGGCGGGCATTCTCTGCGCCTGGTCGAGGTGCAGAGTCGGCTGCGTCACGAGTTAGGTCGCGAGCTGTCGATGCTCGAGCTTTTCCAGCATCCGACGATCGCAGCACTGGCTGGTCACCTCGCCGCGGATACTGAAGCAATCGAGCAGAAGTCGACGCGGCGATCGCCGACTGCGACCGCCGACGGTCGAATCGCGATTGTCGGGTTTGCTGGCCGTTTTCCCGGTGCTCGCGATCCGGAGCTCTTCTGGCAAAACCTACGCCTGGGAGTGGAGTCGATCACTGCCTTCAGCGACGAAGATCTCCTCACTGCTGGCGTTCTGCCGGAGGTTCTCGAGCGCCCGAACTACGTTCGTGCTGGCAGCGTGCTCGATGATGTCGAGCTTTTCGACGCCGGTTTCTTCGGCTTCAATCCACGCGAAGCGCAGATCCTCGATCCCCAACATCGCTTGCTTCTGGAGTGCGCCTGGGACGCCCTGGAGCGGGCCGGCTACGAGCCTCGGCAGTACGACGGCAGGATCGGGGTCTTCGCCGGGGTCCACCGCAGTACGTATCTGCTCCACCTGCTGGCCGATCAGGAGATCGTCGAGACCGTCGACGATAGTCGCCTCAAGCACGCCACCGACAAGGACTATCTGGCCACCCGGGTGTCCTACAAGCTAGATCTGAGCGGCCCCAGCTTCACCGTCCAAACGACCTGCTCGACTTCGCTGGTAGCGACCCACCTGGCTTGCCGCAGCTTGCTCGCGGGCGAGTGCGAAATGGCTCTGGCCGGCGGTGTCTCGGTCAGGCTGCCGCAGGTCCAGGGCTACCTGCGCAGCACCGGCGGCATCCTTTCTCCCGACGGCCATTGCCGTGCCTTCGACGCCCGCGGCCAGGGGACGATCTTCACCAACGGTCTCGGCCTGGTGGTGCTCAAACGGCTAGAGGACGCTTTGGCCGATGGTGATGCGGTACACGCGGTGATCCTGGGTACCGCGATCAACAACGACGGTGGCGGCAAGATCGGCTACACGGCGCCCAGCATCGACGGCCAGAGCGCGGTCATCCGCGCCGCTCACGAAGCGGCGGGAGTCGATCCGGCGACGATCTCCTACGTCGAGGCGCACGGCACCGCGACCCCGCT
>JBCCGX010000081.1:0-15949 GCA_039029035.1 Acidobacteriota bacterium
AGGGCGGTGTAGCGGATCTCGAGATCCCGGTCCTCCGGCTGCAACCGCACCTCGGCCTGCGGGTTGGCCAAGGTCTGCTCATCCAAGACAGTCTGCTGATCCAAGACAGTTTGTGGATCCAAGACGGCGCCGTCGACGGTAAAGCCTTCGATCACCACAGAAGGGGCCGGCGAGGGTCGCGCATCGCGCCGCGGATCGATCGCGACAACCCCTCGCATGGTGGCGAACCAAAGGGCTCCATCGGCGCTCTCCCAGCCGGCCGGAGCGTCCTGGCTGTTGCATTCGATGTTCTTCATCCCGTCCGCCTTGCCGTAGCGCCGGACCGGCAAGCTGGCCAGACGGCCGGCGGCGTAACTCTCAAGATCCTGTTTGGCGAGCCGCTGAATGCCGCTGTCGTTGCTCAGCCAAAGGCGCCCCGCATAGTCTTCGAGAATGCTCCACACATCGTTGGTGAGCAGACCGGAGCGGGCGGTGAACGAGGTGAACTCGCCTTCGCGATAGCGCACCAGACCACCACCGTGGCTGCCGATCCACAGCGTCCCCGCGTCGTCTTCATAGAGGCTGCGAAACGAATTGCTCAGCAGGCCATCGGCGGTCGTGTACGACGTCGAGTCTTCACCAACGAGGCGAAAGAGACCCGTCGCAGTGGTCACCCAAAGGCTGCCTGAGTGAGCCCGCAGGATGTCGTGAACGGTGCCCGGCACGCCGGTGATGGCGGTGACGGCCTCGTTGCGATAACGGTTGAGTCCGTTCTGGGTTCCGACCCAAATCGTGCCAGGGGCTCGCGGATCCTCGTAGACCACCTTGACGAGATCGTTCGACAGGCCGTCCGCTTCGGTGTAACGACGCAGTCCGGCTGGCGAGGAGCGCACCAGACCGCGCGTCGTCCCGGCCCAAGTGGCACCCTCCGTATCCAGCAAGACGGAGAAGACCACCGACGATCCGACCTCCGGTAGGACCGGCACGATCGCCGGCTCGTGTGCCGATCTGACCATTCGATTCAAGCCACGGCTGGTGCCGATCCAGAGATTCTTGTCGCCGTCTTCGACCACGGACCAAACAAAGTTGTGCGCCAATCCCTCGCCCACCGTGTAGGCGGTGACCGCACCTTCCTTGAGCCGCACCAAACCACCGGAGTACGAGCCCAGCCACAGGTTGCCCTCGCGATCTTCGAAAAGGGAGCGAAGACGCCCGTCCGGTAGTCCATCGGCCGTGGTGAAGGACTCGATCCGACCACCTCGGATCCGATTGAGACCGTCATCGGTGCCGACCCAAAGGCTGCCGCCACGGTCTTCGTACAATTGCCGGACGACGTCGAAGGCGAGCCCCTCGCGCTGGGTATAGCGCGTGACCGCGCTGCCGTCGACCTGGTAGAGCCCCTGGCTCGTGCCCAGCCACAACAAGCCTTCCGCCGTCCGGTGGATCTGACTGGCAAGATCGATCTCCGCCGACAGCTCCGCCAGCTCGGGCTGCACCTCCCCGTCGCGCCGGCGAAAGATGCGAACCTGCTGCGAACGCGTGGCGATCCAGAGATCGCCCGCCGGATCTTCGGCCAGGGCGGTGATGCCGATCGGCCGGTCGCCGGGAATCTCGACCGGCTGCAAGCCTCCGTCGGCGAAGCGATAGAGACCGTCTTGTGTCGCCACCCACAGGGTCCCGGTACGGTCCGTCACGAGCGCGGTGACGCTGTTGCCTAGATCACGGTTCGTGGTGTACCGAACGAACCTACCTGCCTGGTACCGGTAGAGGCCGGCGCCGAGAGAGCCGATCCACAGGCTGCCGTCGGCGCCTAGGGCCATCGGGCCGAAGTTCTCGCTGGCAAAAACCGGCGTGCTCTCCATGTTGAAGACCCGAAAGTCGATCCCGTCGAAGCGTGCCAGGCCGGCTGGGGTCGTCAGCCAGAGATAGCCCTCTGGCGTTTGGGAGATGGCGCGAATCTGGTTCGACGGCAGACCGTCCTCGGTCTTCCAAACGTCGAGCACATACTGCGAGATGCGCTTCGACGGGTCGAGCGACGGCGCAACCTCACTGCCCCGGGCGGGCGCCGAGAGGATCAGCAGGCCGAATACGGGGAGGATGAGGCGGCGGATCGTCGACAGGGCCCGGGCGTTCACGAGCCGTCCGCAGCGCCTCCATCCATGCCGGCCAGCTGCTCGACCAAGGGCCGAGAACCCTGCAGTGCAACGCGCTGCAAGTAGAGCTCAACGCCGATCTGGCCCCCCAGCTCTTCGCCGCCGCCGGCGCGCCCCGGCCCGCCATGGAGGGTCTGCGGTAGCGCCACGCCGGACCCCGGGGCTGCCTCGGCGGACTCGGCCGAGCCGACATAGACCCGCCCGGTGGTGTTGGCGACATCGCTGAGGAAAGTCTCGAGCCAGCCCGCGTCGTCACCGTAGACCGAGGTCACCAAGGTGCCGCCGGCCAGGGCAACGATCTCGGCCGCTGTGGCAGCGTCACCGTCATAAGGCAAGAGAGTCGCCACCGGGCCGAAGACCTCACGCTCGTGGACCGCGCCAGCGGCCTTGGAGTCATCGGTTTCGAGCAGAGTCGGGGCTAGAAAGTAGCCTTTGCCTGCCGGGCTGCCGACACCATCGCAGCGTCGGCCGGTGCCCTGGACCAACCGCGCCGTTTGCAGCAGTTGGGCAATACCGTCTTCGGCATCGGCGAGCTGGCGAGCGGTCGCGAGCGGCCCCATGCGCACCGACTCGTCCCCCGGGTTGCCGGTGACCGTCTTCGAGAGCTTCACCACCAGGGCTTGGCGCACGTCTTCGAGCTGCCCCTCGGGCACCAGAACTCGGCGCACCGCGGTACATTTCTGGCCGCTCTTCTGGGTCATCTCCCGCACCACCTCGCGGACGAAGAGGTCCACCGTCGCAGCCTCGGCCGAAGGCGCCAGGACGGCAGCGTTGAGACTGTCGGCCTCGACGTTGACGCGGGTGTTGGTGGCCAACAGATTGTCGCGCTGCCGCAGGGCCTGGGCGGTGGCAGCGGAGCCGGTGAAAGCGAAGACGTCCTGCGCGCCGAGATGGTCGAGCAGGTCGCCGGTGCCGCCGGAGATCAGCTGCAGCGCCCCGTCGGGCAGGATCGTCGCTGCGACCAGGATCTCGATCGCACGCTCGGTCACCATCGCCGTGGCGGTGGCTGGTTTGACGATCACCGGCATGCCAGCCAACAGGGCGCAGGCCGCCTTCTCGGCAAAGCCCCAAACGGGGAAATTGAACGCGTTGATGGTCACCGCCACGCCATGGCGTGGCACCAGCACGTGCTGTCCCCAGAAGGCCTCGGTGCGGGCGAGCTGGACGCCATCGCCTTGCACCAGGTAGCGGCGCGCTCCCATACCCTTGGAGATCGCGGCATAGTACGCCAGGGTGCCGGACGCGCCGTCGATGTCGAACGAGCCCGAGGGCATCGTCGTGCCGGTGTTTTGGCGCGATAGCTCGAGCAGCTCGTCACGATGCGAGCGAATCGCCTTCGACATCGCCTTGAGCAGTTGCCCGCGCTCCCCGAAAGTCATCGCTCGCAGTGCCGGACCGCCGCGCTCGCGGGCATAGGCCATGACCGCGGCAAAATCGATCCCGGCGCTCGAAACCCGGGCGATCTCCTCCTCGGTCGAGGGGTCGAATAGCGGCACGAAACCTTCCGTCGCCTCGTGCCAGCCACCACAGACGTAGCTCTTCAGTGTCTTCATCGGCTCTTCCCGTGTCGTTGGTTGCGGCCCCTTCCGGCCATGCATGGCGTGCGGATGCTGGAAGTATAGCCGGCCGACCTGCCGATGTCAGACCTTGCTCAACCGCCGGAGCTCTTCGGATAACGCGGCGCACTTGGCGCGAACCACCAGCGCCGATGGTAGGCCGCCAACCGGATCGACGGCGCTTACTCGTGCCGTAGGGAGACGATCGGATCGACCTGCGCCGCCTTGCGCGCCGGCCACAGGCTAGCCGCTGCTGCGACGACGACCAGCACGATAGCCATCGCCCCGAAAGACACCGCATCGATGGTGCTGACGCCATAGAGCTGCGCCGAGAGGAGGCGGGTCAGGCCAAAGGCCAGGGCCAGGCCGAGCGCGGTCCCGGCGGCGACCAAGGCCAACCCCTCACGCAGCACCATCGTCAAAACACCGGCGGCGCGCGCCCCGAGGGCCATGCGAATGCCGAACTCACGTTGCCGCGAGGCGACGTCGAAGCCCATGACACTGATCAAGCCAACCGCAGCTAGAAGCAGCGCCAAGCCAGCAAAGAGGCTGAGGAGCACGGTCTGGAAGCGAGGGTGCGCCATCTGGGTGGCCAGCCTTTGGTCGATCGATTCCACCGCGTAGAGCACCGCGCGCGGCTCGAGACTCTCGACACGCGCCCGCAGCGGCTCGGTCAACGTCGTGGCGCCGAGGGGCGAACGGATGGCGAGAGCGAAGTTGGACGTAGCCGCCTGGCGGAAGGGGAAATAGAGGTCCGGGTCCTCGGCGGCACCGCGGCCAGCGATCAGTGCCCGATGGCGGACCTCCTCGACCACACCAACGATCTCCCAGCTACGTCCACGGTACTCGAGCCGTTGCCCCAGGGGCTCGTCCCCCACCTGGCGTGCAAGATTCTGGCTGATGATCACCACCGGAGAGCCCTCCAGCGTATCTTGGGGGCCGAAGTCGCGACCACTCACCCGCTCGATGCCCAGGGTGGCGAAGAACCCAGGCGCCACGACCTGCCGGTGGACACGGAGACCGGGGTATTGCGCCTCGGCCGGAACCGGTCGTCCCTCGATCCGCACAATGATGCCGCTGGCATTGTCGTCGAGCGGCGTGTAGCGGCCCAACCCGACCCCTTCGACGCCCGGCATCGCGCCGACCTCTTCGAGCAAGCGATCCGCCATCCCGCTGGCCTCCACCTCGCCGTAGCGATCACCCGGCAGGTCGATGCGCAAGAAGGTCAGGTCCTCCGCCGCAAAGCCCGTGGCAGCACCGCGCATGGCCTGCAGGCTCCGCAGCATCAAGCCGGCACCGATCAGCAACACCATAGCCAGGGCCATCTCGCCGACGACCAACAATCGGCGACTGTGCCGACTCTGTCGGCCGGCGCCCGCGCGGTCGCCCTCCCGTAGCTCGGCCGCGAGGCCGAGCCGCCGGATCTGCCAGGTCTCGACCCAAGCCAGGCCGGCGGCCGTCCCTAAGGCGATCACGAGGTTGAACAACAACACGGGCAGATCGATTTCGAAACGGACGAAATCCGGTAGCGGGATGGGATTGATCGCCACCAGGAGCTCGACCCCCCAGCCGGCGATCAGCAGCGCCAGGCCAGCTCCGGCCAAGGCCAGCAGCAGGGTCTCGGCCAAGAACTGTCGCGCCATGGCTCCACGCGACGCGCCCAGAACGGTGCGCAGAGCGCTCTCCCGACGGCGGGTCGTGGCGCGGATCAGGAGCAGGTTGGCGACATTGGCACAGGCGATCAACAGCACGAAGCCGACGGCGCCGAGCAGCAGGGTCAGGGGCTGCCGCAAGTCACCGAAGAGATCCTCCACCAGGCCGATCACCCGGGTGCCGTAGGCGAGGTTCGAGTTCGGATTCCTCTCCTGCAGACGGGCAAAGAGTCCAGCCACCTCGTCGTCCGCCGCCTCGATGGTGACTCCGGGTCGCAACCGACCGACGACCTGATGCCAGCGGCGGTTGCGATGCACCAGAGTTTCACGCGGCACCGCTGCGATCGAAGTCCACAACTCGACCCCGATCGCCAAGCCGCGAAAGCCGCGCGGCATCACACCGGCCACAGTCCGCGGGTCGCCATCGATGTGCAGGGGCTGGCCGATGACGTCCGTCGCACCCCCGAACAGGCTCTGCCACGCCTCGTAGCTCAGCATCACCTCCGAGGCTGCGACCGCCGGCTCGGCAGAGAAAGCCCGACCAACCAACGGCTCGACACCGAGGACGGCGAAGTAGTCCTCCGACACGATTTCGGAGCGCGCTCGAGCGCCGTGGTCGTCGAGGATGACTGTCACATCCTGATGGGCCGCCAGATGTTCGAAGGCCTTCGCTTGCGCCTGGACGTCACGAAAGTCGGGCACCGAGAACTCACGCATCTCCAGCTCGTCGCGCTGCACGGTCTCCCACAGCCGAACCAGGCGCTCCGGCTCCTCGTAGGGCAACGGCTGGAACAACAGGCCCTGGAGCAGGGTGAAGATCGCCGTGTTGGCTCCGATACCCAGCGCCAAAGTCACGACGATCGCAGCAAAGAATCCGGGGCGTTTGAGAGCGTTGCGCAGAGCGAGGCGGAGCTCTATCGTGATGCGGTCCATGGCGGCGTCTCCTGGTCGGAATCCGGGGCGGTTCCAAAGTTCTGCCTACAGCTCTAGCAAGCGCTATGCCGATCTCCCTGGGTCGAGACTGCGAGGTACACGTGTTGTTCGGCTCGGACGAACGCCCAACGCGTCCGTTTTCGTAACGCACCCGTCGCACAAACGAACAGAGCCTTTCTTCCAGGTTGTCTCGAGGGGTGCGGGCTTGGTATCCTCACGTATAGACGAATTGCTATACAACGACCCTGTAGGAGAAGCGATGCCCGGTCTCTCCCGATCTCTACCCGCTTTGTGTCTGTGTGCTGTGTCCTTCTTCGCCGGACTCCCTCCGGCGGCCGACGCCCAACCACCTGCTGATCTGCAGCTGACATCGCTCGGCATCTCGGTCTCGACGCCGCTCGCGGTGCGCAACGCAGGCGACGGTAGCAATCGCCTGTTCGTGGTCGAGCGTGAAGGGACGATTCTGATCTACGAGCCTGGGACCGGCCTCCTCGGCACTCCTTTTCTCGACATCGTGGCCGATGTCGACACCTTCTTCGAGGGTGGGCTCCTCGGCCTGGCCTTCCATCCGAACTTCACCCTGAACCGCCACTTCTACGTGTCCTACACCCGCACCGGCACCGGCGGCAACGACCTCGAGACCGTGATCGAGCGCTTCACGGTACCCCTCGCCACCCCCAATGTGGCCGACGTCGGCTCACGGGTCGAGATCTTCACTCTCGGTCAGCCCGCCGGCAACCACAATGGCGGCGACATCCATTTCGGCCCCGACGGTTTCCTCTATATCGGCCTGGGCGATGGCGGTGCCTCGAGTGGCACGTCGCAGAATACGAGCAACCTCCTGGGCAAGATGCTGCGCATCGACCCCTGCGATACCTCCACCTGCACACCGCCCTACACCATTCCGCCGAGCAATCCCTTCATCGGCAGCCCGGAGCTCGACGAGATCTGGGGCATCGGCTTCCGCAACCCCTACCGCTGGAGCTTCGATCGCCAGACCGGCGACCTCCTGATCGCCGACGTCGGCGCCGGATCGCGCGAAGAAGTGTCCTTCGAAGCCGCAGCCAGTGCCGGCGGCCTCAACTACGGCTGGAACTGCCGCGAGGGCAATATCGCCGGCCCCGGCGGCTGCACTGGCACCTTCGTCGAGCCGATTTTGGTCTACCCCCACACCCAGGGCAACTGCTCGATCACCGGTGGCTTCCGCTATCGCGGCTGCATCCAGGGCCTGCGCGGCACCTATGTCTTCTCCGACTTCTGTACCGCCAAGGTCTACTTCGGCACCGAAGACACTCCGGGGAACTGGAGCTTCAGCGAATGGGACGACCTCGGCGGCAGTGTCTTCGGCTTCGGCGAAGACGAAGACGGCGAGCTCTACCTGCTACAAGGCAGCGACATCTTGCGCTTCGAAAGCGCGACGGATTGTGTCACTGACTCGTTGATCTTCGAGGACGGCTTCGAATCCGGCAACACGAACGCCTGGCAGTAGCCGCCCGGGACCGGCGCTCAGCGCCAGTCTGCGATCGCCGACCCCACGAAGCCAAATCCCCCTCCGGCCCAAAGAGCCCGAGGGGGATTTTCGCGTCAGCGCTCGGCGACCTCGTGCGAAGCCGTCAGCGGATCTGACGAGGTAGCCTAGCCATCGCGGCCAAGGAGCCGATTGAAGAGGCTCTGCAAGCTCGAGCTTCCGGAGTCGCTATCCGAATCGCTATCCGAGTCCGAATCGGAGTCGCTGTCCGAGTCCGAATCCGAATCGCTATCCGAGTCCGAATCGCTATCCGAGTCCGAATCGCTATCCGAGTCCGAATCGCTATCCGAGTCCGAATCGCTGTCGCTGTCCTCGTCATTGACTTCGTCGATCCAGGCGCGCATCTTGCCCCGGCTGCAACCGAACTTCTCGTGGCCACGACCGAGATTCAGCTCCTCGATGATCTGCTCGCAGGAGCAGCCGCCGGTATCGGTGGTGGTGAAACCCTCACCCGGCGGGTTGGCGGTATCGAAGACGAAGTCGTTGTCGACCAGCGCGTAGCGATTCGGCTTGAGGACCACCGTCGGCACCGCCTCCGGGATGACTGTGCCAGGGCAGAAGTCATCTTCGTCGAGCACGCCGTCCATGTCTTCGTCGGCAACTACTCCCTCGACCGTCGTGTCCTGACTCGCCGAGTTGTTCGACAGATCGGGATCAGCAGTCGCCGAGGTCACACTGGCAGTGTTGGTGATCGCACCGGCCGCGTCGGCCGTCACCTCGATGGTGTACTGGGCCGAGCCGCTGGCAGCGATCGTGCCTAACGTACAGGTCGGTACACCCGCTGGGTCCTCGGCGCAGCCCGCGGTCGAGACCAGGGTGACACCGGCCGGCAGGGTATCCGTCACCACCACATCCACCGCGTCGAACGGACCAGCGTTGCTCACCGTGAGGGTGTAGATCAACGAGTCGCCCTGCTGCACCGGATCGGCCGAATCGACCTTGGTGATCGACAGATCGGCGGTCTGCTCGCTGATCGTCGTCTCCTCACTGGCCGAGTTGTTCGACGGGTCCGGATCGGTCGTGTCCGAGGTCACACTGGCCGTGTTGTTGACCACTCCGGCCGCATCGGCCGTCACCTCGATGGTGTATTGCGCCGAGCCGCCCGCGGCGATCGTGCCCAGCGAGCAGGTCGGCACACCCGCCGGATCCTCCGTGCAGCCCGCGGTCGAAACCAGGGTGACGCCGGCCGGTAGGGTGTCCGTCACGACCACATTGACCGCATCCGACGGGCCGGCATTGTCTACCGTCAAGGTGTAGGTCAGCGAGTCGCCGACCACCACCGGATCGGCCGAATCGACTTTGCTGAGCGCAAGGTCAGCCGACGGTGGGACGATCTCCGTATCCTCGCTGGCGGAGTTGTTCTCCTCGCTCGGATCCGTCGTATCGGACGCCACGCTGGCGGTGTTGGTGATCGTTCCCGCACTCTTCTCGACCGCCTGGACCTCGACGGAGACCACCGCCGATTCGCCGGCCCCGAGCGGACCCACCGAGCAAGTCGGCGCACCAGCCGGATCCTCCACACAGCCTGATGTCGAGATCAGGCTGACGTCGACCGGCAGGTTTTCGGTGATCACCACGTTGGCGGCATCGGACGGGCCGAAGTTCTGCACCGTGAGGGTGTAGGTCAGGGTATCGCCCGGCGCGATCGGATCCGCCGAATCAGACTTGCTGATCGACAGGTCGGCTTCGGTAGTGACGGTCAGGGTCGCCGTCGCCGGAATGGCCGCCGAGGTGCTGCCCTGGAAGAGCTCGCTGGTGACGTTCAAGTAGTCGCCGGCCGCGGCGTCCGAAGGCACCAGCACGTCGACCGTGATGGTGCAGGAGCCGCCCGGCAGAACGGTACCGTTGGAGAAGTTCAACACCGACGTGCCACTGATCGACGAGCCTTCGCCGCAGATGTCGGTCTGCGGTAGACCGGTGGCCTCTAGACCGGAGAGCACGGCGCCCAGATCGTCCTGGAACGCCACCAGCTGCAGTTGGTCGGTGGCACTCAGGTTCTGGATGTTGAAGCTCAACTGGACGCTGTCGCCGGCAACCGCCGGTCCGCTGAAGGACTTGCTGAAGGCCAGGAAGTCGATCTCCAAAGTGTCGATTGCCGGATCGCCGGTGATCGTGCGACCACCGCCGATCGTGCCCGTCGCCGAGCTGGTGACGTTGGTCGCGATCGTGCCGAGCGCCACCCCCGTCGGCACCTCGAGCGCCACGTCGAAGGTACAGGACGTGCCGGCCAACAGGCTGCCGCCGGTGAAGCTCAAGACGCTCGTGCCGTCGACCTGGGAGCCGACGCCGCAGACGTCGACCACGGTCCCGCTGGTACTGACCAGGCCACCCAGGGCCGCATCCAGGTTGTCAGTGAAGGCGATGTCCGTGATGTCCTGGGTGGCGTTCTGGTTGGACACCGTGAAACGTAGGGTCACCGGCTCACCGGGCGCCACCGGATCGCCGATGAACTCCTTGCTCAACGCCAGGAGGCTGGTTTCGACCTCGAGGAAATCGAAAGCCGGATCGAAAGTCACCGCCCCTCCACCGATCGTGGCCGTCACTTGCGAAGTGGTGTTGAGATAGCTCCCAGCTGCGGCTCCAGCGGGTACCGCCAGGGTGACATCGAAGGTGCACGACTCACCCGCAGCAAGGCTACCGCCGACGAACACCAGGAACGTCGTGCCACTGATCGACGAGCCGGCGCCGCAAGGATCGGCCGGCGGCAGCACGGTCGCCGCGAGGCCGGCAAGGTTGGCGGCGAGGTTGTCGGTGAAGAAGATGCCCGTGGCATCCGACACCGGACTCAGGTTGTCGATCGTAAAACGTAGGGTCACCGGGCTGCCGGGTAACACCGGATCGTCGGTGAACTCCTTGCTCAGCCGCAGACCGGCGATCTGCAAATCGTCCGAAGCCGCCTGCCGCGTCGTCTCCAGGCCGAGCACCGTGGCCACCAAGATGCTGGTGGTGTTGGTGTAGGCGCCGGCAGCGGCCGTGCCAGGCACCTCCAGGGTGACACCGAAAGTACAGATCTCACCCGGTACCAGGCTGCCGCCGGAGAACATCAAATTGGTCGTGCCGTCGATTTGCGAGCCAATGCCACAGACATCGCTCAGCGGCAAACCGGTTGCGGTGAGACCACTGAGGGTCGCCGTCAGATCGTCCTGGAAGGTGATGTTGGTGGCCGGGCCCGCCTCTTCTTCACCATGCCGCAGGGTGAACTGCAGGGTGACGGTGCCACCGGGCACGGCCGGATCGTCGATGAAGGCTTTCTCCAGCACCGGTGCCGCCACCACTTCCAGAGTGTCGGCCGCGGGATTGCCGGTCAGCGTCTCACCATCGATCGTGGCGGTAATCTCCTCGGTTACGTTGAGGTAGCTGCCGCTGGCGAAACCGATCGGAATGGAGATCGTGGCGTCGAAGCTACAGCTCTCCGTCCCCGCCAGGGTGCCTCCAGTCAGCGCCAGAGCCTGACGATCGATGCCGAGGCTGATCAGGGAGAGTGCCGAGCCCGCACCGCAGGGTTCCGTCGGCAGAACCACCGCCACCGGGAAGGGCAGGAAGGTCGTCAGCTCGTCAGTGAAGGCGATATCCGTGGCGGCCGAGGCGAGCGCTGTGTTAGTGACGGTGAAGCGTAGGATGACATCGTCACCGGCGCCCACCGGATCGTCGACGAATTGTTTCACCAGCACTGGAACCGGGTCGACGAAAAGCTGCTCGATCGCCGGATCACCGACCACGAACTCCTCACCGATGAAGCCCGAGATCGAGCTCGTCGTGTTGGTAAAGGTGCCTGCCGCGGCGGCAGCCGGAACCTGCAGCGTCACGCTGAAGACACAGCTGGCTTCGGGCGCCAAGTTGCCGCCGGACAGAGTCAGCAGGCCGGTGCCGGTGAGCGAGGAGCCCGTCCCGCAAATATCGTTCTGCGGCAGACCGATGGCCTCGAGGCCCGAGATCACCGCATCGAGATCATCGGTGAAGGTGATGTCGGTGGCGCCGAAGTTGCGGTCCAGGTTGTTGACGGTGAACTCGAGGCTCACCGTGCCGCCGGGTGCCACCGGATCGTTGGTGAAGGCTTTGCGCAGCGCCAGCCGCTCGATAGTGACGTCGAGAGCGGCACTGGCTTTACCGCTCGAGCGGAAGGGGCCGAAAGGGAACGGCGTCGAGGTCACGTCGTTGGTCGTATTGCCCAGCGAGCCGGTCGAGCCCGCTTCGACATCAACAGTGATCGAGCAGCTCGCTCCTGGGTCGACGATGCCCGTCGTGAGGGTGATCACACTGCTACCCACGGCAGCGGTGAGAACGCCACCGGTGCAAGTAGTCGAGGCATTGGCCGGATCCGCGATCGTCATGCCGGCCGGCAGGTTGTCGGTGACCGTGAGACTTGCCGCACCCGCCGCGTTGGCGGTGTTGTCGAGGGTGATGGTCAGGGTGCTGCGGCCGCCGAAGAATACAGCGTTTGGCGCGAAGCTCTTGCTGACGCCCGGTCGGTCGGTGGCGACGACCAGATCGTCGGTGGCGCTGCCGCTGTTACCGGCATCGGAGGTCAGGTCACCGGAGATGTTGGTGTGGGTTCCTGGCGTGCTGCTGGTGACGTCGACTGTGATCGAGCAGGAGCTGCCGCCCGGGATGCCACCGTCGGCGTAGGAGATCGTGCTGCCTCCGACCGGCGCCGAGATCGAGCCGCCGAAACAGTCGGAAGTGACGTTCGGTACGGCGGCGATCGTCACACTCGCCGGCAGATTGTCGATGAAGGCCAGGCTCCGGGCCGGTAAGGCGCTCGGATTGCCGATGTCGAATCGCAGCGTCGAAACGCTTCCCGGACCGATCGTGTCCGGGAAAAAGGTCTTATTGAAGGTCGGTTGAGCGCTGGCGCCAGGCGCTACGAGCAAGGTAGTGAGAAGAATCGTGCCGAGAGCGAAGAGACTCGATGCGGGGATCTTTTTCATCACAAGACCTCTGATTGGTGGCGGTTCAATCGAGCGAATGACGCCCGGGTGACAATACAGAAAGGTCTCCCAGAGAGGCAGTCGCCTGGGGGCCGGCAGATTGCTCGGGCCTCTACCGGTGCGTCGGCGGCACCAGCTCGATAGCGGCGGGAGGGCAGAGTGTCAGACAAAACTTACGGTACACCGGGGTCAAGGTACGGACAAGATGCTCGAGAGCAAAATGACTCACCACTTTCGTTGCAGAGAAGATCAATATTCGACCGGCTGCTCAATTTGATATATGCACCATTAAACATATACAATCTTAATATTGTCCTTAAGGTTCACTCCGCCGCTTGACCCTCACCCGACGTCAGGCTCTAGGGTGTCTTCGACGGCGTCGATTTCGGCGCCGCAACACGAACCGAGGAGAAACGATGACCTGGCTCAAGGTGGGTGAGCTGGCGCAGCGCGCGGGCCTGACCGTCCGCACCTTGCACCACTACGACGAGATCGGCCTGCTACGCCCCAGCCGGCGTAGCGCCGCGGGGTACCGGCTCTACGGCCAAGACGACATCGCGCGGCTGCAGCAGATTCGCTCGCTGCAGCAGATGGGCTGGTCTCTCGACAAGGTCCATCAAATGTTGGCCCAACCGGACTCTGCGGTGCTCGAGACCGTCGAGCAGCACCTCGGCCGGCTACGCCAGCAGCTCGCGTTGCAGCGAACCCTGATCGAGCGCCTGGAGCGCGTGGCGGAGCACCTCCGAGCCACGGGATCCGCCGCGGTCGACGACTTCCTCAACACCCTGGAGGCGATGAGCATGATCGAGAAGTACTACACTCCGCAGCAACAGGACTGGCTAAAGCAACGAGCCGACGCAGTCGGCGAAGACCGCATCCGTCAGGTCGAGGACGAATGGCGCGAGGTCTTCGCCGGTTTCGAGAAGGCCATGCAGCAGGGTACAGATCCGGCCTCTGAGCCGGCCCTCGGCCTGGCCCGTAAGGCGCAGGCCTTGATCGACGAATTCACTGGCGGTAACCCGGGTATCCGCCGTTCGCTAGACAATCTCTATCGTCAGGAAGGGGCTTCTAATGTCTTGGGCCGGCACGGTTTCGAGATGGCTCCCGGAGTCGGCGAATACATGAGCCGCGCTATGGCTGCGCTGGCCGCCGAGCCGGCCGGTGAATCAAATCACAAGCCATCCTAAATAAAAACTTTATAACCAGGTGGCCGAAGCGTAGCGAGGACGTGCACTGCGCGTCCTCGATACGCTCGGCTGATCGCGTGATGGCCGCACGCGCCGCCCGACGCGACAGGTCACAGCCCTTCAGACTGGCCCTACAGACTGTGGTCCTCCAGACTGTGGGCCTCCAGGCTGTGGCCCTCCAGACTGTGGGATTTCGCCTACAACGGACTAGCGGTTAGAATCGTCCTTCCTGGAAGGATTCGCCATGACCGACCGCTATCTACTCAGTCCGTTCTTCCTCGACGAGCCAGTACCTGAGCTCGAGTCGCTCGCTGAGCCGGGCTGGAGCGTGATCCGCCCGCCGCTGCCCGAGACCACCACCCAGGGGCGCATGTCGGCTATCCACCGCCCCTTGGCCGATCGCGTCACCGAGATTCTCGAAGGCGGTGAGCGACCGATCGCCGTGGTCGGCGATTGTTGTGCCTCGATTCCGGTCGCCGCCGGGCTCGAGCGGGCCGGTGTCGAGCCCGTGCTGGTCTGGCTCGACGCGCACGGTGACTTCAATACCTGGGAGACCACCCCGAGCGGCTTCCTCGGGGGCATGCCCCTGGCCATGCTGGTCGGCCGCGGCGACGGCACCCTGATGGATCAGGTGATGCGCGGCATCATCCCCGAAGATCGGGTGGTTCTGACCGATGCTCGCGATCTCGATCCGGCCGAGCGCACCCTGCTCGAGGACACCAAGGTCAACCATCTGCCGGACGCCCGCTCCCTGCTCAGCCATTCCCTGCCGGAAGGTCCCCTCTGGGTACACTACGACATCGACATCATCGATCCGACCGACGCCCCGGCGGTGCTCTATCCGGCACCCGGCGGCCGCCGGGCGGAAGACCTGGAGCTCATTTTTCGCGAGCTCGCCCGCCTACGGCAGATCGTGGCGATCTCCTTCTCCACCTGGAACCCCAAACTGGACTCGGACGGCACGACGCGTGAGGTCGGATTCAGGCTATTGCGGGCGCTGGCCGGGAGCTAGCATCCCAGGCCCCTAGGCCGATTCGAGCGGCAAGCGGACGGTGAACTCCGTTCGCCCGGGCTGTGATTCCAAGGTGATCTCGCCATCGTGCTGCTGCACGATGTGCAGAGCGATATCGAGCCCCAGGCCGGTGCCCTCGCCCACCGGCTTGGTGGTGAAGAACGTATCGAAAATCCGTGCCTGGTCGTCGGGTGCGATGCCGCTACCGTCATCGGTCACTCGAACGAACGCCGAGCAGCCGTCATGCTCGGTGGACAGCACCAGCTCGCCCCCCTCGTCGACCGCGTCGATTGCGTTGTCGATCAAGTTGGTCCACACCTGGTTCAGGTCGCTGACTTGCGCCGGCACCCGCGGCATGGCGTCGGCGTAGTCGCGCTGCAAGCGGACGCTCTTCTTCTTCAGCTTGTGCTGCATCATGGTGAGAGTCGACTCGATCCCCTCCTGCAGATCGGTCGGCTGCTTGTCGGGATTCTGATCCATGTGCGAGTAGGTCTTGATCGAGGTCACCAGGCTCGAGATGCGCGCCGAAGCGGCGGCCACCTGGGACATCAACTGCCGCGCGGCCAGACCGCTACCGATCCACGCCAGGACATCCGGCGCGGCCCTCTCCGGTAGCTCGCGGCAGGCGGCACGCACCGCGTCGAACTCCAGGCCGGCATCGACGAAGGCTTCGGCCAGGACCCAGGCGTCGTCGATCCCCTGGTCGTCTAGCCAATCGCCGAGCTCGTCCTCCCGGTCACCGCGTTCCAGGGCAGCGAGGCCGGCGCCCACCCCTGGGCGGCCAGCCTCGCGCAGCTCGGTGATGGCGCGCATCTGCTCCGGCTCTAGCCGGTGCCCGGCTAGCCGCGCGACCAGGTCGTTAGAGTGGTGCAAACGCTGCTGCAGCTCGTCCGCTGCCCGCTGGACCGCTGCGGCAGGATTGTTGAGCTCGTGGGCCAGCCCGGCCGCGAGCTTGCCGAGGGCCATCATCTTCTCGCGCTGGTCCGCCACTCGGGTCGCGTCGCGCACGCGATCGGAGAGC
>JBCCGX010000082.1:0-15856 GCA_039029035.1 Acidobacteriota bacterium
CCTGATGATCCTCAACGTGATCGATGTTGATCCAGCAGAATTCTGGGGCGAGCTCTACCCGTTTGACCGAGCCGGCAAAGCCGGGGAGAAGGATCTGCTTTCGCAAGATGGTCTCGACCAGCTGGGGCGCTCAAAGTTGTTGCTCGACGGCGTGATCAGAACGTTGGTTAAAATAAGCTCCTGACCGCCGACGAAGTCGACGTTGCCAACAGGAAGCCAAGGCAACGCTGACAGCCCCCATTCCGCCGTCGCCGGCCATTCCCCGCAACGTGTATGGCCCGATCGTCCGGCCAGCGTCAGCCGGCGCTGGCGCTACCCAGTTAGCGCAGAGCTTTTCCCCAGTGTGGCTCCTGCGATGGATCAGCTGGGTTCATCCCTATATGCGACTACGGGCAGAAAACATCGTTACATGAGTAGAAATACTCTCGTGAGGGTATTGCCTCGCCTCATCTGTTCAGCAAATAGAGTGAGAGTTGTTGGCTCACAAGACTCTTTGCTCAGTATAATAATCCTCCTAGAAACTTGGGAGGAAGACACATATGCACAGAGATGCCTTCAAGGCTGCGGCGCGACCAACATTGGCACGCATCCGGCGCGACCGCGAGCTGGCACCGCGTTCGTTGAAGAAGGTGTTCACGGTCGTCGCCAGAAGACTCTTCGACTCCTCGCTGAACGCCGCGGAGGTGTGGAAGGTTGCCAGGATTCGGGATTGTACCTTGAGGGTGACGTTCAAGGAGACTGCGGGTACCCCACTCGGCCGCTACATCACTGCCGCGCGGCTCGAGATCGCCGACGTTGTGATGATGACGACCGACCTTCCTCTGAACGCGATCAGTGCGAAGCTCGGCTACAACTATCCTCCGACTTTTGCGGAGAACTACAAGAAGCTGCGAGGCAAGCTACCGTCCGACGTGGTGCGCCAAGTGTCGCCACCGGCTCTGATCGACGATGCGAGGTCCCTCGAGGCAGGGCGCGGTCTGCTCGACGCTGCTGAGATGGCGGCCCACATCAAGGACTTGCTGCGGCTCTCCCCGGCAGCTGCCAAGCTCGTCCGGGAATCGCTCTGTACCACCGAGTCCGCCGAGCCCCGGATCATCGTCGACGGCGCTCGAGACGATCAGCTGAAAGCTGAAGGACTCTGCCAGGTGATCCGCGATCTGCCGTTTGAGGCGCAATGTCAGCAGGTGCGCGAGTATCTCTTTCGCTCAACGGTGCTCTTCGACTTGCTGCGCAAGAAATCGCGTCAAGAAGGCCGCAAGAGCCGGAAGCGGGGCGTCGAGCTGGCAGAGCTGGCGCTGGTGAGCCTGGAGGGCAGTGATCACGTGTTTGGTGATCGCATCCACGATCTGCGTGCACTGGGCTGGGCATGGCTTGGGAACGCGCATCGGCTGGCGCTCGACTTCTCGGCGGCGTCGGCGGCGTTTGATCAGGCGGATCGTGTGTGGTCCGAGCCCAGGGCGCAGCGCGACAGGGTGGCGTTGGGCCACGTCTGCAACCTCAGGGGAACTCTGCGCATGATGCGGCGTGAGTATGATGCGGCCACTCAGGATCTAGACAGCTCTTGCTCGTTTTTTCGGCAGACGGATCAAACACGGGACGAAGCACGGGCGCTGATCAAGCGGGCAATGATTCATACCTACGCTGGCAAGCTCAGGCAAGCGGTTGGAGATTTTAGAGAAGCGGCAAGCTTGATCGATGAAGCTGAAGAGAAAGAGCTAGCCTTCGCTATTCGAGCCAATCTGGCCGCCGCCTTCGTCCGATCGGGTGAGGCCTCAGGCGCCACGAAGGAATTGAACCTAGCGCGACAACTGGATTACGCTGTCGACGATCCTCTGGGAACGATCAAGCTCAACTGGATCGAGGGTGACCTTAGCGAGCTCAGAGGCGACCTCGAGAAGGCAAAGCACTTCTACCTGCTCGCTCGCGAAGGATTCCAAGCAGCAGACGAGCTGAGGTATTACGGTCTGGTTTCTGTCGATTTGATGGTGATCTACTCGCTGCTAGCCGATTGGCAGAGAGCTGGAGAATTGGCTGTCACAACGCTCCCGATTCTCGGGTCTCTGAGCCTCCATAGCGAGACGCTCGCAACCATTGGCCTCCTGGCGCAGGCGGTCGAAGCTAAAGGACTTTCACTTCGGCTCTTGGAGGATCTTCGTGCCGCCCTGCGCCACGATCCGCTGGTGGCGATGTGACCCGAGGCGAGGGCAGGACTCGCCCTCGCCTCCAGACGTAACGCAGTGAGTCTATCCATCTGGGTCGATCAAAGCAGCAGCTCCAGCACGGACTTCTGTCTTGGTCTTCATGGTTGTCTCCTTTCGGTTTCGGCGGGTTGACGATGCAGCCTGGTAGAAGCTGCGCGGGCGGAACTGGACGAGGCATCTTGCCAGCCGTTTCGGACTCCAGCGTGGGACGCTCGGAGCTCTGGGCCGGACTTCTCCTCCGCCCCGAGGAACGGATCAGCTAGCCGTTAGGGTTGGTGTGGACGGGCGGCACCGACGCCAACGCCTGATCCGGACTTCATGGTTGTCTCCTTTCGGTTTCGGCGGGTTGACGAAGCCCCGCGCTGTCAAGACCTTGCGGTACATGCTGGCGAACACATTGCCTAAGACATACCAACTCTACCGCTAGAAGTCCTCCAGTTCTCGATGACGACAAGATGGCGCAAGTCCTCTATGTCGGCCGGCTCTCCCTGCGGATCACAAGGCCTAAGCTTGGCTAACTCGACCGCTAGAAATTCAGTCGATTCTCCCTAACCAATGCCAAGTCACCTGGGCGCGGATCTATGGCATGTTCCCTGGAGCAGCATCGGCAGGCATCAAAAACGAGCGGGGAAGTCAAATCGAGCCGAGTCGCGGGTTGTTGTCGCCGGGGCTTACGACGATCGGCTGAGGGCCAGAGACGAATCCTCCAGGCGATTGCACGGAAGAAACATATGCACAAAGAGGCCTTCAAAACGGTGGCGCGGCCGATACTGGCACGCATCCGGCGCGACCGCGAGCTGGCACCGCGTCCGTTGAAGAAGGTGTTCACGGTCGTTGCCACAGAACTCTTCGACTCCTCGCTGAACGCCGAGGCGGCGTGGAAGGCTGCCGGGATCCGAAGCCATACAGCGCCCGCGGTTTTCAAGGAAGCTACGGGTACCTCGCTGGGCCAGTACATCGCCGTTGCACGGATAGAGGTGGCCCGCGCGCTCATGGCGACGACCGACCTCACGATCACAGAGATCAGCCTGGCCGTTGGCTACAACTATCCCCCGACCTTTGCAGAGAACTACAAGAAGCTGCGGGGCAAGTTGCCGTCCGAGGTGGTGCGCCAGGTGCCGCCACCGCCCCTGATCGACGATGCGAGGTCCCTCGAGGCAGGGCGCGGTCTGCTCGACGCTGACGAGATGGCGGCCCACATCAAGGACTTGTTGCGGCTCTCCCCGGCAGCTGCCGGGCTCGTCCGGGAATCGCTCGATACCACCGAGTCCGCCGAGCCCCGGATCATCGTCGACGGCGCTCGACACGATCAGCTGAAAGCCGAAGGACTCTGCCAGGTGATCCACGACCTGCCGTTTGAGGCGCAATGCCGGCAGGTGCGGCGGTATCTCTTCCGCTCTAGGGTGCTCTTCGACTTGCTGCGCAAGAAATCACGTCAAGAAGGGGGCAAGAGCCGGCAACGTGGCGTCGAGCTGGCAGAGCTGGCGCTGGTGAGCCTGGAGGGCAGTGCTCACGTGTTCGGTGATCGCATCCACGATCTGCGTGCACTGGGCTGGGCATGGCTTGGGAACGCGCATCGGCTGGCGCTCGACTTCTCGGCGGCGTCTGCGGCGTTTGACCAGGCGGATCGTGAGTGGTCCCAGCCCAGAGTGCGGCGCGACAGGGCGGTGTTGGGCCACGTCTGCAACCTCAGGGGAACTCTGCGCATGATGCGGTGTGATTATGATGCGGCCACTCAGGATCTAGACAGCTCTTGCTCGCTGTTTCGGCAGACGGATCAAACACGGGCCGAAGCAAGGGCGCTGATCAAGCGAGCAATGATTCATACCTACGCTGGCAAGCTCAGGCAAGCGATTGGAGATTTTAGAGAAGCGAACAGCTTGATCGATGAGGACCAAGAGAAGGAACTCGCCTTTGCCGTCCGAGCCAACCTGGCGAACGCTTTGGTCAGATCCGGCGAGATCCAGGACGCCGAACAAGAGTTGGACCGAGCGCGAGAACTTGATCGGGCGATCGATGATCCTCTGGGAACGATAAAGCTCAACTGGCTCGACGGTGACCTTAGCGAGCTCAAAGGCGACCTCGAGAAGGCAACACACTTCTACCTGCTCGCTCGCGAAGGATTCGAAGATGCAGACGAGCTGAGGTATTACGCTCTGGCTTCCGTCGACCTAATGATCGTCTATTCGTTGCAGGGCGAATGGGAAAGAGTCGGGGTACTGGCTGTCAAAACGCTGCCGATTCTTGGGTCGCTGAGACTCCATAGCGAGACGCTCGCAACCATTGGCCTCCTGGCGCAGGCGGTCGAAGCTAAAGGCCTTTCGCTTCAGCTCTTGAACGATCTCCGTGCCGCCCTGCGCCGCGATCCGCTAGTGGCGATGTGACCCGAGGCGAGGGCAGGATTCGCCCTCCTCGCCCTTGCCTCGATGGATGCCTCATCTCGCCACTTGGGTCGATTAAGGCGGCGGCCCCGGCACGGGCTGTAGTCTTGATCTTCATGGTTGTCTCCTTTCGGTTTCGGCGGGTTGACGAAGTCCTGCTTGGGTAAGACCTTGCGGCACATGATGGCGAACACATTGCCTAAGACATACCCACTCGACCGCTGGAAGTGCTCCAATTCTCGATGGCGCCGAGAAGGCGCAAGTTTTCTATGTCGGCCGGCTCTCCTCGCGAACCACACGGCCTAATCGTGACCAACTCGACCGCAAGAAAGTCAGTCGATTTTCCCTAACAAATGCCAAGTCACTTAGGCGCGGATCTATGGCAAGTTCCCTGGAGCCGCTTCGGCAGGCATCAAAGAACGATCGGTCGGTTGTGGTCAAGCTTTCCAACCCATCAGTCGGTTTTTCCAATGTCCTCGAACACGAAACGTGATAACCCAGCCCTTGGAGGGACCACCCGGTGAAACGAGCGATCTTGTTTGTCTTGATGCCAATGGCCGCCACAGCAGCTTGGCCACAGGCTACCGGCACAGGAGGCCCCGTGGGAGTCAGTGGACAGTCAACCATCAACCAACTGCAGCGATCACGTGACGCAGTACGGCAGGCCCAGGGCACACTCGGCACCATGATCTTCAAATACCAGACGTCTTCTCAGACCTTCACTAGCAGCTGGCGCAAGACCCCCGTCCCGACAGGTACCGTGCGTAATACGGCCGAAGTTCGCGAAGCTGAAAGCAGCACTCGCTCAAGAGGGGTCAGGCTCGCAATGACGCCAAAGAGCAAGGAGGCAAACGACGTGCCTTCTGGGTGGTTCAGGTTCAAGGCAATTCGGACCCGCGGGGGGCTTGACCAGAGCGGAGTCTGCACCGTCGATCCGCTCTCCTCAGGCTTCTTCGAGATGGTTATCACGCCGTTTGGCGGGAAAAGCGGCCGGGACGACGGCATTGCCTGTCACTTCTACCCGATGCAGCTCTTGGCTGAAGATCTCGACCCGTGGATCGCTCGAGTACGAGCCAGCGAAAACGGGGACGCGTTGCAGAAATGCATCGATATTCACCGATCGCAAGGCGGCCCTTTTTGGGCATGTGTCGATACTGCCGGGATCCAATTTCCAGACCTCCCGGCACCAGCGAAGACGAAGCGCAAGGTGAAGTAGGAGACCTCAGCCGAGCCGTACGGTCAGGTGTATTGCGGGACGTTTCCCAACTCTACTGCCCTGATTTTGGGACTTTTTCCGGGACAAATGCCAAAGCGAAAAAAGCCGGCGATATGGCATGTTCCCTGGAGCAGACATCAGGAGAACACTTTCACCCTCTTGGACCGCTTCATTTCGTCCTGGAGGGGCGACTCAAGAGGGTACGCCATGGGCCTGGCTCACATCGTTCGCGCATCTTCATGCCCGCCACTTCTGGGGCGATGGCTTCTCGCGCACCTGCTAGCCGACAGCGCCGAGGTACTGCCAGTCGCCTCGGTGCCAACTCAGACCCGGGAGCCGGAGCTCGGGAGGGCAATTTGTCGTCCACATGGAACGATCGAGAGCTGAACTACGCTTAGACTAGAAGTAGAGACTTCTCGGCCAATTCCGGCCGAGTGTTCAATAGCTCCACTTGGGGGCGGAAAGGTAGGGGAAAGAAATGCGTTTGACTGTTGTTTTTCTGTTGGTTGCGGGATTTCTGGCGCCGGTAGCAGGCGCCCAACAAGATGCCGCCTTGATGAAGACATACAGCGGCGAAGATTTGCCGCTCTATAACCGGGTCAGGGCGTTTTTCAACACGGCGCGCGACTATCGCCACCTAGAGATAGACGGCAAGCCGTTCCCGGATTTTTACAATCAAATGCTCGGCCGGATGGGCATCGAGCCGGGATCCCAGGAGGCCAAAGACTTCGAGGCGATCATTAACCTCTCAGGCGAGATTCGCATCAGCGAGGAGGAGCGGGAAGCACTCGGCCGCGATTTGGACGCGGTTGACGACGATGCCGCCCGATCGGCTGTATGGGCTGACTTGAACGGCCGCAAGGCTGCCATAGCTGGCGACCTATGGGGGAAGCTCGAAGTCCTCCTAGGCCCCGATCGGATGGAGCTGGTTCTATCTCAGGTCAGGCGCTCGGGAGCTTTCGTCTGGACAGATGAGCCGCAAACGATGTGGGACACTGCCGGACATTTCGAATCAGCCCGCGAATCCGCGAGGGGAGTTCAATGAAACGCTTTATGATTTTCCTAGCAGTCGCGTTGCTAGCGTCGCCGGCCTGGCCCGTTCTTGTCCAAGGGGAAGCCCATATGGACGCCGTTTCATGCTGCGGATATGGGTCTGGGACGACGACAATAGCCCGCTATGTATTCCAATATTCGAACGTCGCGGCAAGTCAAATTGGGAAGCAAATCGATTGGACGTTCCTTCAGAAGCTCAAGTGTGGCGATCCTGGCGGAAATGAGAAATTGCACTGGGCTACAGGCGAGCCAATGCGGGAGCATGGCAACCAATCAGATGGGACCTTCACCAGTCAGGAGACGTGCCCATTCGGGGCCAGGTCGAAGCTCACTGTCGAGACGCTAGGCGCGTCCGTAGTTTGGGATTCCCCCAACTGCGCGCAGCCTTGCGAAGGGGCGTGCGGTGGTGGTGGTGAGGATCCCGGAGGGATTCCGCTGCCGCCGCCTGGCTTCTGACCGAGGGCGCGATATTCTTTTACGCCTAAAAAAGGCGGTACAACGCTGGCAGCTCGATCGGCTTTTCAGGTTCGATGCCTACACGATCTTCGGCGACGGGCTGGTCGCCGTTTGGGTGATCGCCCTGATCCAGATCTGCACCCTCCAGCAGTTCTGGGAAGACATCTTGCTGGGCCTGACACCGACCAAACCGCTCTTCGGTCCCGGATGGCACCCCGAGGAAGCGGTCTATGCAACGGACTGGCTGGCAGACTTCCGCCCCAATCGGGCAACTGAGCTGGGCGCAACCGACGACGCGGACTTCGTCCCGGTGAGGGCCGAGCAAGCACCCATCCTCCTGTTTCCCGAAACGGAAGCTTCCAGCTACTGAATTCAAACCATGCCCCCAGCTGTGTCTTTCCCAGCCGACCGGTCGGCGATTTGGCTGCTCGGAGCCCACTCTCCTTCAACATGGCGGGGGCGCCATTTTCCTCGGTCGGGTGGTTGGAGTGGGCCGAACCTCCCAACGTGTTTCAAGGTCACACCGACCGCCCGGCCGGGGAGTCCCAATAATGACGGCGGCACGATCAGTGACGACGCAACCGACATGGCGAGGCACCATGACTGACGAATCTGACATTCCCGTCGAGCAGGCTGACGAGCCTGGCATCTCCATCGGTCAGGCGTTGCGTCTGCTGCGGCAACGCGTTGGGATCTCGCAAACGGAAGCAGCCCGGCGCGGTGGACCGGATTTTAGAACGATCTCCCATTGGGAGACTGGCCGCAAACATCCAAGCCTGAGACTCCTGCTGCGGTACCTCACCACCCTGGAGTTTAGCCTGCATGATCTGCAGGATGCGCTCGACCAGCTTGCCGAGCGCCCTATCGGCGATCTACAGGAACGCCTCACCGACATCGAAAAGCGAGTCGGTATCCTCGAGCGGGGCGAGCTGAGCTCCGGGGAGGACCAGTCTCAGCCTCGCCGAGTCTTCGCTGGTTGAGATCCAACCACCGGATTCACGCAGCGTGCTGAGCTCGTCAGCGGGTGAGGATCTCGCGCAGCTCGTCGACCGCCCGTAGGTGGGCGTTGTGGACGTCCGGCATCAACGCCTCGCATTCGTTCAACGCCTCGCGATCCGCCGCGTCGTGCAGCTTGCTGCACAGTTTGGCGAGATCGAGGGCGCCGAGGGAGCCCGAAGACCCTTTGAGGCGATGCGAGGTCTCCGACACCGTCTTGGAGTCGGCATCTGCCAAGCTCTGCCGGATGGTCTCGAGATCGCTGACCGAGTTATCCAGAAAATGGTTGATCGCCTGGTCTAGGAGGCCCTCGTCGTCGTCTTCTCCGATCTGAAGGAGCCCCGCGACGACGTTCGGATCGAGCGCAGTGCCAGCGCTGGGCCGACTCTCTTCAGACTCCTCGGCTCGATCGTCTTCGGTGGATCCATTGGCTGCGTCGGTGGCCCCCGGTAGGCCGGCCCCCGGCAGGCCGGCCCCCGGCGTGCCGAGCCAGCGGTCCAAGGTCGCTGCCAGCTCGTGCTCCTTGAAGGGTTTCGAGATGTAGTCGTCCATGCCCGCGCCGAGGCATTTCTCGCGGTCGCCCTGCATGGCGTGGGCGGTCATGGCGATGACGGTCAAGTGGCGATCCGGGGCTTCGTGCTGCCGCAGCCGGTGGGTGGTCTGGTAACCGTCGAGCCGCGGCATCTGGCAGTCCATCAGCACCAGATCGAAATCCTCATCTTCGATCGCCGGCAGAACCTCGAGGCCGTCACCGACGGCGACAGCTTGATAGCCGAGATCTCTGAGGTAGCGCAGGGTGACCATGCGATTCACGGCATCGTCTTCGGCGACCAGAATACGTTGCGCCCGCAGCGGCCGTGTGGACCTGGCGTTCGGCGGGGTGGGCTTCGGAGCGTTTGGCGGTGGTACCGCTGACATATCCAGTGGTGTTTCGTGGGCCGGGTTCAAGGGCAGGACGAAGCGAAAGACAGAACCCGCCCCGGGCTCGCTCTCGACTTCGATGGCGCCACCCAAGAGCTCGACGATGCGTTGGCTGATGGCCAGTCCCAGGCCAGTGCCGCCGAAGCGGCGGGTGGTGGAGCTGTCGGCCTGAGTGAAGGGCTCGAACAGGCGAGCCTGAACGTGCGGTGCCATGCCGATGCCGGTGTCGGTAACGGTGAAACGGATCATCGGCTCGCCGTCCATCTGCCGGTGGGTGTCGATACGGACCGTCACGGAACCCTCGGCGGTGAACTTGATCGCGTTCCCGACCAGATTGAGCAGCACCTGACGCAGGCGGTTCGGATCGCCGCGCAGGGCATCGGGGATCTCACGTCCGATCTCGAGCTCGAGGTCGATCCCCTTGGTGGCGGCGCGGGGTGCCAGCAGCTCGATCGCACCGTTCACCGTGTCCCGTAAGCGGAAATCGACAGCCTCGATCGCCAGCTTACCGGCTTCGATCTTGGAGAAGTCGAGAATGTCGTCGATGATCTGCAAGAGGCCTTCGGCGGACGAGTGAACGATCTCGGCGTAGGTTCGCTCCTCGCGCGGCAATTCGGCCCGGAGCAGCAGATCCGACATGCCAATGATGCCGTTCATCGGCGTCCGGATCTCGTGGCTCATGTTGGCCAGGAACTCACTCTTCGCCTGGCTGGCGCGCTCGGCCGCTTCCTGAGCCCTCTTGCGCCGCTTCTCGGTGGCATGCTGGCGCTTCTGTAGCCCTTCGAAGACGAAGCCGGCGTAGATGTTGTTGAGCAGGAAGATGAAGATGAACACCAGCTCGAAGGCGGCATCGAAGCTGTCTTGGTGGCCGACCGTTTGCCAGACTGCGACCGAGTAGCCGGTGGTCATGATCACGCCGAGCAGGGTGACGTGGAGGACCTTGGCGAAACGGGCAGTGAACAACAGGCCAACGAGCCAGGACATCAAGATCAGCACCCGAAGCTGCGGGCTGAAGTAGACGTAGAGGCTGAAGATCACGGCCGCCGCGGCTAGCGGTGTGTAGACGAAGTGGGGGTCCCAGGCCAGATCGCGATCCCAACCGCGGCGGATGGCGACGATCAGCGCGCCTTGGACCATCAAGGTGAAGACCAGGCCGGTCAGCCACTCCGACCAGGTGATGTCGGCCAGGTTGAAGACCATCAAGATCAGGCCGACGGTCAGCACCATGAGCAGCCCACCGGTGGCGATGACAGTGCCTTTCTGACGCATGAGTGCAATGTCCGCCGACCGCGGCTGAGCCACGCTGTTTGACGAAGAGCTGGTGTCCGACGAAGAGCTGGAACGCCGAGGTTTCACGATCTGGGAGTTTATCGCGCCAGTCGACGGGACGATGCGGTGAGGTTCTTTCATCGGGCAGTGGGGTCCGTGCTGCGGAGTCCGTGCTGCGGAGTCCGTGCTGCGGAGTTTGGGCAGCGAGGTCCGTGCTACGAGGTCCGTGCTGCTGGGGTCGTGTTGCAGGGTCTGTGCTGTGGAGTCCTGCAACCGTCGGTGCTTGCACGACGTAGGGGAGATGAGATGCACCGTCACCGGTGCAGAACCCGTGTTGTCCGGCCGACGATTCAATGTGGAGCCAGAGAACGATGTGCTGCCTTGGTTCGAAGCGTAGCTCGCACCAACAGACCCGACGATTTGTGACGATGGTCGCGGTCTTTCTCTTCTGCGGGTCGGTCGTCGCAGCACCGAGCGCGCCGGTCATGGCGGCCGAGATCCGCCCCGGTGCCAAGGTCGTCGGCAGCAAGGCCCCGACGGTTGTGGCCCGGGTCCCTTTCGAGCTGGTCAACCGCAAGATCTTGCTGCCGGTGCGGATCAATGGCTCTGCGGTCTATGATTTCGTCCTCGATACCGGCTCGCCGGTGATGTTGTTGTCAGCGCCGGAGCTGGCGCCAGCGATGCGACTGGCCTCCGGTGGGCGGTTGACTTTGAAAGGCGCCGGGCGCGGCGAATCCCCCGAAGCGTTCGAGGCGGCGGGGGCCACTGTCAGTCTGGAGGCGACGGAAGGTCGCGTCGACCTCACTGAGCAGCGGGTCTTGATCCTGGCCGAAAACCCCCAGTTCGGGGCCTACCTCGGGGTGAGGAGCTACGGCATCATCGGCCGTGGCTTGTTCGCTCGTTATGTCGTCGAGATCGACTTCGATCGGCAGCAGCTCGTCCTCTACGAACCGGCCAGTTATGCCTATCGCGGACCGGGTGAGGTGGTGCCCATCCGATTGCAGGGGGGCCACCCACACTGCGATGCGATCGTCGAGCTGGCGAGCGGCGTCCGGCGAACGATCGACGTGGTGATCGATAGCGGCGCGGGCTCGGCGTTGACTCTGATCGAGAACCCTGAGCATGGCCTGGTGGCACCCGCGGGCACCGAGGTGCGGCGACTGGGGCGCGGCCTGAACGGCGAGATCCATGGCGCCTTCACCCGTCTGCCGCGATTGCAGCTCGGCGATTTGGAGATACGTGACGTGGTGACAGCCTTCGCCGAGCGGCGCTCGGGTATCGCACCCGGCGCCCAGGCCAATCTCGGCGCCGATGTGCTGCGGCGCTTCCGGGTGATCTTCGACTACCCCCAGCGGCAGATGATTCTCGAACCCGGCGAGACGTTCGGTAGGCCTTTCGATATCGATATGAGTGGCATGCTGCTGCGAGCCGAGGGGCCCACCCTCGATCAGCTGATCATCGAGCAAGTGCGCGAGGGCTCGCCTGCCGCTCTGGTCGGGGTCGAGCCCGGTGATCGGCTGCTGGCTCTCGACGGCCGGGAGGTGACTCTAGAGCAGGCGGCGCAGCTGCTGCGCCAGCGTGATGGCTTCCGCGTACCGCTGACCCTCGATCGCGCGGGCGAGACACTGGAAAAGCAGATCACTCTGAAACGCGACGTCTGAGCCAGGGCCGTAGACCGTCGATTGGCTGGAGCGTCGATTGGCACTGGGGCTCCGCAGGCCAATGGACCTTTCGCCGACTCGTTCGGCGACGGTATCCTCCGCTAGCTGAAACCACTTTGGAGGAACTCTGATGCAGCGTCCACAGCCGGCGGATTACGCCGAATACTACGGTCTCTATGTCGGCCAGGTCCCTGAGGGCAATATCCTCGAGGTGTTGGCAGGGGAGGTCCGCCGAACCGCCGAGCTGCTCGCCGATGTACCGGCCGATCAGGAAACGTATCGATACGAGGCCGGCAAGTGGTCGATCCGTGAGGTCCTCGGCCACATCATCGACACCGAAAGGTTGTTCGGCTATCGCGCCCTGAGCATCGCACGGAACGATCCGGCGGCTCTACCCGGCATGGACCAAGACGTCTGGGCCGCGTCGTCGAACGCCGACAGCCGGCCGCTGGCCGCGCTGCTCAGCGATCTGGATCGGGCCAGGCAGTCGAGCATCGCGCTGTTCGAGAGCTTCGACGAGGCGATGTGGGATCGCAGCGGGATCGCCAGCGACTGTCGCTTCGGCGTACGCGCGTTCCCCTACATCATCGCCGGCCACGAGATCCACCACCGCAAGGTGCTCGCGGAGCGCTACCTGTAGTCGTGGCGAGCTAACCGCCGAAAACGGCGTGCACCGGACCTTGAAAGTCGGTCGGCGCCGGTTGGTCTTTGCGCGCCGCTTTGTCGATGGCCTTCTGGTGGTTCATGTCGGCGGCGATGTACTCCACCTCTTTGCCCAGGGCGCGAGCCGCCACCAGCTCGTCACGGCTCACCGCGCCACCGCCCAGGCTGACGAAGACGTCGCCGCATTCGACCATCGCCTGGGACGTGGGGGAGAGCTGGTCGGTGCCCTCGAGCAGGCCGCCCCAGGTGGCGTCCTCGATGAAGAACACATGGTCGACATGGGGTGAGACTGTGGCGTCGTACTCGCGCGCTTGGGTGGAGACCACGCCGGTGGTGGTGAAGCCTCTGGTCTTGGCGAGCTCGTAGACCGCGCCGATGCCGTCGATCGTGGCGCCGATGTTGACCAGGGTCGTCTGCGGGTCGTGGCGATCGAGCACTTCGCCGGCCGCCGCGAGCATGGCCTCGTGATCTTCGTAGCCCGAGCCCGAGAAGCCGGTGAAGGTGAGCACCGTCTTGCCCTGGTCGGCAAAGAAGGCCTTGACCTCCTCGACGGTGGCGGTCGGCGCTGTCGCGTCTCCGCCGGCTTCGGGCGCTGGTTCGGCCGGCGGCGATGCCGGTGCTGGCGGCACGGTTTCGCTGCCCGGCCCACAGGCGAGGATCCAGGCGAGGCTGAGCAGGGTGAGGAACGATAGCTGTCGATGGGCCACGGGGTCGTGGTTTAGTTGGCGCATTGGAGTCTCCAGAAGTTCCGGGTGCTTTGTCGGCGTCCCCGGAAGCGAATTCGTTGTCAGTCGAAGCGCCTATTGTATCGCTCTATGAGCAAGTGACCCTTCGTTGCGCGACGCAGCCAGCCGACTCCGCCACATCCGCGCCGCAATTTGTCCGCGAAGCGCCTCATTAGGCCACTCCGGACGCCATACCGCGATCGTCTAATGCTCCCAAGGAGGTCGCTATGGAAACTTGCACGACTACGTCCCAGCCTTTGCAGATTCGAACATCCGGGCAGTGGCACGAGCACTATGCGCGGAATGCTGGTGCGCGACTCGAAATCCCTTGGGAGCTCGGCGCCGAGCTGACGCCGGAAGAGAGGGAGGCCGTCGGCCCGTCGCTACAGGCCTGGCAGTTGGGCGAGACGTCGGATGGCCGGCACTTGATGGCCGCTGCTCGGCGTTACGCTCGACGTCAGGAGGATCCGCTGTTCGAGAATGTGGTGCAGCAGTTCATCCGCGAAGAGCAGCGCCACGGCAGTGACCTCGGTCGATTCCTTGACCTGGCGGGCATTCCACGGATCCGCCGCGATTGGGGCGACACACTGTTTCGGGCGGTGCGCTACTGCCTGCCGAGCATGGAGATCTGGGTCACGGTGGTGATCATGGTCGAGACCCTGGCCCTGTTGTTCTACAAGGCCGTGCGGGACGCCACCGGGTCGCCGGTCCTACGCCGGATCTGTGATCAGATCCTGCGCGACGAAGTGCATCACATCCGCTTCCAGTACGAGCGCCTGGCGATCCTCCATCGGCACCGCTCACCGCTGTTGCGGCGTGCGACGCTGGCGCTGCATCGGCTGCTCTTTGCTGGCGTCGTGCTCGCGGTCTGGGGCGGCCACCACCGAGCCCTCGCGGCCGGCGGCTATGCCTTCGGCAGCTTCTGGCGCGCTGCCTGGCTGCGCATGCGCTTCGCCTGGCTGCGCATGGACCCGGCGAGGTATGCCGCGCACAGCAAGTCTGGGCACAGTGGAGCGGGGAACGGCGCGCCGGTCACGGCCGACCTACGCGCCGAGTTGGCCACGGATCAATAAACGGGTTGGGGCGACCTCGACCTACGGGCTGCTGGCCCAGGCGGAGAAATCACCCGACTCGAAACCGTTGAGGAAGAGTCCGGGGCTGGTGCCCATGAAGATACGGTTGGCCGTGCAGGTGCCGACCCACAGGTCGAGCACGCCGTCGTCGTCGATATGTAGCGCTTCGATGTCGAACACACCGTTGGGTAGCCAGGGTCGGGCCGCGCCGCTCAGAGGATCCTCGTAGGTGATGTTGGGCTTCGTTCCCTGGCCCTGGAGCAGCACCAGCTCGCGATCACAGCCCGGGATGTCGGTGTCGACGTCGGCCACCAGGATGTCGAGGATGCCGTCGAGGTCGAGGTCGGCGATCTTGGTGTTGCCACCGAAGTTGGTCGTGTTGGGGCTATTGGTCACCGTGGTGGTGGTGAACTGGGCATGCCCTTGGCCGTCGTTGCCGGTGTTGAACATGTAGGCGTCCTGGGCGTCGTCGACGACATAGAGATCGAGTCGACCGTTGCCCGTGAGGTCGGCGATCTCGATCATGTAGGGCTCGTCGGTGTAGATGTCGTCGCGGAAGTCGAAGTTGCCGGTGCCGTCGTTGTAGAGGAGGATGACCGAAGGCTGGGCGCCCGACATGCCGCTGGCGTTGTTTTTGATCAGATCGTTGAAGCCGTCGCCATTCATGTCGGCGATGTGGGAATCGCTGCCGAAGGCCGACTGCGACATGGCGGCGGTCATCCGCGAGTCGGTCTGGTCGGTGAAGAAGCCGTTGCCGTTGTTGATCAGCAGGCGATCTTCCAGATTGTTGTCGTAGTCGACGAAGAAGAGATCGGGGCGGTTGTTGCCGGTGACGTCGCCGAAACCGACAGCGCAGAACTTCGGCCCGGGGGTGAACGGCGGGATGCGATTGTCGGACTCGACCCAGTCGAGCCCCAGCCAGTTGCCACTGCCATCGTCACCGAGGTTCATCAGGATCCGTGGCTGCTCACTGAAGGTCGTCACGGTCACCACATCGAGCCAGGAATCACCGTCGACATCCACCATCACGACGTCGCGATCGTCGGTGTCCTCGAGGAAGTCCGGCGCCAGGGAGGCCGTCCGGTCGGTCATGATGCCGTCTTCGTTCATGAACAGCACGTTGGGCCGACCGCCCGGGGTGGAGAAGGGCACCTTGCGGGCCACGATCAGGTCGGTATCGCCGTCCTTGTCGATGTCGCCGGAGATCAGATCCTTTTCCTGGTCGTCGTTCAGCCCGACCG
>JBCCGX010000083.1:0-15818 GCA_039029035.1 Acidobacteriota bacterium
ATCGGCCACCGCCGGGTCGATCGTTCGATGCTGGTGGAATTTGACGTCGCCCAGCATGCGCGATTCGGTATGCAGGCCGTCGCTCATCCGGCCGGACTCGGCGGCGTAGGGCTGCAGCATGGCGGGCTCGAAAGGCAGATCCAGAGCCTGGCACAAGCGCTCGAGGGTCGCCTGAGGTGCCCGCACCAGATCTTCGAAAGCGATGGCGACCTGGCGTGATGCGGGGATGCGGGGCAGGAATTGCCGGATGTTCTGATGGCTCGCGGCCCAGACCAGCTCGGCGAGCTGCCGCGGGTCGAAGCGATGCTCCTGGCGCAGGAAAATCTCGTCGAGCTGCGCCTCTTCGAACGAACGGATCATGCCGCAGGGATGGCGCAGGAGGTGGATGTAGACGGCGTCGCGAAACATGGCTTCAGCCCGTTCGAGCACCGCCACGTCAAGGGCGTAGGTCGAGGTCTTGTCGACCAGGATGCGATCCCCGATCCAGCTCTGCAGCCGACCGTAGAACTGCTGGGTTGTGAGCCCGCGCGACACCAGCTCGTCCATCAGCTGCCTGGCTTCGCCGGCGTCGGTTCGGCGGGCTTCCATGATCGCTCGCAGAACACCCTCGAGCCACATGCTGTAGCGCCCGGTGAGCGCCGTCTGGCGCTCGACAAGGGTGGCGAAGGAAAGCAATTCGAGCTCAGGCGGGGCGAAGAGGCGAGAGTGGCCGGCGAGCATCACCCGCAGCAGAGTGGACCCGGAGCGCGGCGGCGACAGAACGAAAACAGCCCGCGGATTGGCCGCCGGCGCTTCCGGCAGCGGCCCGGCGGCGGGGATCAGGCGCCGCAGCTCCGCCAAGCTCGCCGCGTCGATCCGCTGCCGCGGCGCCGCGATCCGCGCCGCGGGCGGCACCTCTTCACCCCAGGTCTCGGCCACGGCTTCGGGGTAGCGGTCGCGCATATAGTCGGCGAACGCCGCCACCGTGGGAGCGTCGAAGAGCGCCACCACGTGGATGATCCGGCCGAGCTTCTCCTGCAGTCGGTTGACGAAGATCGCCGCCACGATCGAATTGCCGCCGAGCTCGAAGAAGTCGTCTTCCACCCCGATCCGCTCGGCGCCGAGCAGCTCTTGCCAGCCCTCGGTGAGTTCCTGTTCGAGGGCGTTGCGCGGCGCGACGAAGGTGCGAGCGAGATCGGCGCGAGCCTCGTCCGGTGCCGGCAGGGCTCGCCGGTCGAGCTTGCCGTTGGGTGCCAGCGGCAGCTCTTCGAGCTCGATGATCCGCGCCGGAACCATGTAGTCCGGCAGGCGCTGAGCGAGTCGTCGCCGTAGATCGGCGGCGAAGACGGCAGCGCCGTCCCGCGCCACGACGTAGGCCACCAGTTGCTCGTTGCCGCGCCCTTGCCGGCCGACCACGACGGCGGCCTCGCGTAAGGTCGGATCCTGCGCCAGCACCGCTTCGATCTCACCCAGCTCGATGCGGAAGCCGCGCAGCTTGACCTGGTTGTCGAGTCGGCCGAGATAGGAGATCGCGCCGTCGGCCCGGTGGCGAGCGAGGTCTCCGGTGCGGTAGAGGCGCTCGCCGGCGAGTCGGGCCAGCGGATCGGGCACGAAACGCTCGGCGGTCAGCGCCGGCCGGCCGAGATAGCCGCGAGCCAGGTTGACGCCACCGATCAGGAGCTCGGCGGAAACACCGATCGGCGTCGGCCGCATCCGTCGGTCGAGCAGGTGGATCCGAGTGTTGGCGATCGGTCGGCCGATCGGCACCGAGGTCTTGTCGCCGGCCGCCGTCGTGGGGTGGTAGGTGACGTCGACGGCGGCTTCGGTCGGCCCGTAGAGATTGTCCAGCGAGCCACCGACACAGCGGTAGAAGCGCTGTGCAAGATCCGGCCCCAGGGCTTCGCCGCTGGCGATCACCCGCCGTAGGGAGCGCGTCGCCGCGAGGTTGCTGGCCTCGAGGAAGGCCTGCAGCATCGAGGGAACGAAGTGCAGGAACGTGATGCGCTCATCGGCGATGAGCCGGGTGAGATAGGCACCGTCGCCGTGCCCGTCGGGCCGCGCCAGCACCAGTTGGGCGCCGCTGCATAGAGGCCAGAAGAATTCCCACACCGAGACGTCGAAGCTCACCGGCGTCTTCTGCAGCACCCGATCGTCGGCCCGGAGCCGGTAGTGGTCCTGCATCCACAGCAGGCGGTTGGCGATCGCGCCGTGGCTGACGATCACCCCCTTGGGCCGGCCGGTGGAGCCGGACGTGTAGAGGACATAGGCTGGATGGCTGGGCGCCACCGGGCGATGGGGCTGCCCGATCTCGCCGCCGAGCGCCGCGGCGCCGACCCGCTCATCGAGCCACAACCGTGGCACCGACTCTGCCGGCAGGAGGTCAGCGTGGCGGCGCAGGCTGAGGACCGCCTGGGCGCCACTGTCCGCCAGCATGAAGGCGAGGCGCTCGGCGGGGTAGGCGGGATCCAGGGGCACGTAGGCGCCGCCGGCTTCGAGGATCGCGAGCAGCGCGATCACCAGCTCCGGGCAGCGCTCGATACAGACCGCGACGCGAGATTCGGGTCCGCAGCCTCGCTGGCGCAGGTGCCGGGTCACCCGCTCGACTTGTCGTGCCAGCTCGCCGTAGCTCAACGCCTGTCCTTCGAAGACGATCGCGATGTGCTCCGGATGCCGGGCCACCAAGGCCGCGAAGCCGTCGGGGAAGAGGGGCCCGGCAGGGTAGGCGCGATCGGTGTCGTTCCATTCACCGACCAGTTGGGCGTGCTCGGCAGCGCTCAGCAGGGGCAGATCCTCGATCCGGTTCTCGGGCTGTGCCAGGCAGCCGGCGACCAGAGTCTGCAACCGGGCCGATAGGCGCGCGATGGTCGGAGGATCGAAGAGGTCGGTGTTGAAGCGCCACAACCCGCGGATCTCTTCGCCGTCTTCCTCCAACGACAGCACCAGATCGAGCTTGGCGGCGCGGACTTCGAGATCCACCGGGACGAGGGTCAAGCCGGGCAGCTCGAGACGAGCCAGAGGGTTGGGCTGGAGCTGGAAGAGAGCCTGGAAGAGCGGCGAGTGACTCAGGTCGCGCTCAATCCGCAGCTCGTCGACCAGACGCTCGAAGGGTAGATCCTGGTGAGCGTAAGCTCCGAGCGCGGTTCGGCGCACCCGCTGCAGGGCGGTGCCGAAGGACGGATTACGCTGCAGATCGGTGCGCAGAACCAGACTGTTGACGAAGAGGCCGATCAAGCCTTCGATCTCGGTTCGGTTGCGCCCCGCGATCGGTGAGCCGACCACCACGTCGCGCTGCCTGGTATGGCGCAAGAGCAGGACTTTGAAGGCCGTGAGCAAGGTCATGAAGAGGGTCAGGCCGTGCGTTTGCGACAGCTGCCTGAGTTGCCGCGAGACGTCCGCGTCGAGGGCAACCCCATAGGTCGCTCCGCGATACTGCGCCAGCGGCGGCCGCGGTCGATCGGCGGGTAGCTCGAGGACGGTCGGGGCTCCCGCCAGCGCCTGCCGCCAGTAGGCGAGCTGGCGCTCGAGGACCTCACCCGACAGCCAGCGACGCTGCCAGGCGGCGAAATCGGAGTAGCGCACGGGGAGGCGGGGCAGGGCAGCCGGCCGTCCCGCGACCCGGCTGCGGTAGAGAGCCGCCAGCTCTTCCAGCAAGATGCCCATCGACCAGCCGTCACCGGCGATGTGGTGGAGAGTGAAGAAGGCGAGGTGCTGCTCGGCTTCGAGCCGCAAGAGAGTCACCCGCAGCGGCGAGCCGTCGGCCAGATCGAAGGGGCGCTCGACTTCGGCTCTGCCGATCGCGTGCTGCTCCGCGGCGGCACCCGGGCCGCCGATGGCCCGCAGGTCGACGACCCGCAGCAGGTCGCCCGCGGTGTCGGCGATCTGCTGCCGCAGCTCACTGCCGTTGGTGTGAATCGTCGTCCGCAGCGGTTCGTGGCGCTGGCAGAGATCGACCAGAGCCGCCGCCAGGTGATCCGCTTCGAGCCGGCCATGGATACGGACCGCCGCGCCGATGTTGTAGGCCGAACTCTCCGGCTGCAGCTGACCGAGAAACCACAGGCGCTCCTGGGCGAAGGACAGCGCTGGCTCGGCGTCCGGGACGCGCTCGATCGGCGGCGCGGCGGGGGCTGCCTCGAGGTCGAGAGCGGCCTCCAGAGTGGCTGCGAAGCCGGCCAGGGTCGGCGCCTCGAACAGCTGCCGGACCTCGATCTCCGCCGCCAGGGACTCGCGCACCCGGGAGATCAGGCGGGTGACCAGCAGGGAGTCGCCGCCGAGCTCGAAGAAGTCGTCTCCTGGGGCGATACGCCGGACGCTCAGCAGGTCTCGCCAGAGACCGGCCGCGAGGTCTTCCATCGGCGACAGAGCGACCTCTCCGGGATCCTCCTCCGGCGTGCGGGGCGCCGGCAGGGCCTGGCGATCGAGCTTGCCGTTGGCGGTGAGCGGCAGCTCGGCGAGCGCCACCCAGGCGGTCGGTACCATGTACTCCGGCAGGTGCCGGCGCAGGTGCTCGGCCAGCACCGCCTCGTCCGGCGTGCCGTGCCGGCCGACCACGTAGGCGACCAGCCGCTTGGCGCTCGGCGGGTCCTGGCGGGCGAGGACGACCGCGGCGCGCACCGTCTCGTGTTGTGCGAGGACGGTCTCGATCTCACCGAGCTCGATACGGAAGCCGCGGATCTTGACCTGCTGATCGAGCCGGCCGAGGAATTCCAGCGTGCCGTCGGCCCAGTAGCGCGCCCGGTCGCCGGTACGATAGAGACGCTGGCCGGGTCGGTCCGTGAGGCCATCCGGCTGGAAGCTGGCGGCGGTCAGCTCGGGCCTGGCGGCGTAGCCGCTCGCCAGGCAGGCGCCGCCGATGAAGAGGTCGCCGGGAACTCCGACGGGACACGGCTCGCGGCGGCTGTCGAGCACGTGGTACCGGGCGTCGGTGATCGGCTCGCCGTACGGGATGCTGATCCATTGAGGATCGACTCGCTCCACCGGAAAGAAGTTCGACCACACCGTCGCCTCGGTGGCGCCTCCCAGGCTGATCAGGTCAGCCGACGGAAACGCGCTGCTCAGCGGCTCCGGCAGGGCGACGGGAATCCAATCTCCGGACAGGAAGATCCTTCGCAGGTAGTGGCTCACCACTTCGCCGGCAGCGATCAGCGGCATCAACTGTTGTAGGGCCGCCGGCGCCGAGTCCCAGAAGGTGACACGCTCCCGGCCCAAAGTAGCGAGTTGCCGGGAGGGATCGCGCAGGTCCTGGTCGGAGACGATCCGCACCGTGCCGCCGGCCGCCAGCAGGCCGAAGACGTCGTAGACCGAGAGATCGAATCCCAGCGAGGTCAGAAAGAGGATCCGATCGTCCGAGCCGACAGAGAAGGTGTCGTTCACCCAGCGGATGAGGCGACTCGCCGGCCGATGCCTAACCATCACCCCTTTGGGAGTGCCGGTCGAGCCGGAGGTGAAGAGGGTGTAGGCCAAGCTCCGGTCGTCGCCCCGCGCACGCCGAGGTGCGGTCACCGCTTCCCCCACGCGATCGACGCGGACGATGTGCTCCAGTCCCTGTTGGCGCAAGCCTTCCCCGTGGGCGGTCGCTGTCCGGCTGTCAGTCGTCAGATGACGGATGCCGAGGGTCTCGATGATGGACTGGCGTCGCGCCGGGGGATCGCCAAGGCTCAGGGGAACGTAGGCGCCTCCGGCCTCGAGGATCCCCAGCAGGGCGATCACCATCGTCGGGGATCGTTCGAGGAAGACCGCGACCGGTGTCTCCGCCGTCACCCCCTGGCCGGCGAGCCTGTCGGCCAAGGCCGAGGCTCGCCGGGCGAGCTCGCCGTAGCTCAGCGCTGCGCCGTCGCATTCGAGTGCCATCGCGTCGGGGCGGCGGGAGGCCTGTGCCTCGAACAGGGACTCGAGCCGCGGCACGCTGGCGGTCCCGGTGGCGGTGTCGTTCCACTCGGCTACCAGCTGATGGCGCTCCGCCGGGCCGAGCAACGGCAGTTCGCCGAGCGGGGTTGCCGGTCGTTCGGCAACGGCCGTCAAGAGAGTCCGATAGGCCGAGGCGAAACGTTCGATCGTCGTCGAATCGAAGATTTCGGCATCGAACTCGATAAAGCCTGCCAGACCCTCGCCGAGGCCCTCGGTGAGGCTCGTCAGCAGGTCGAAACGGGCGTGGCTGCTGGGCAACGTCGGGAAATCCACTTCCAGGTCCGACAGCTCGAGCCGCGGCCGCGAGAGCGACAGGTCCATGGCTGTGAACATCACCTGGAACAGGGGCGTGCGAGCCAGATCGCGATCCGGCTGCAAGGCTTGCACGAGCCTCTCGAAGGGCACTTCGCGATGGGAGAAGGCATCCAGAGCGTCGCGGCGGGTGGTGTCGATCAGTTGCTCGAACGCCAGCTTGGCGTTGACCGTGGCCGCCAGCACGACGGTGTTCATGAAACAGCCGAGCACGCCCTGGGCCGGGATCGGTCGGTTGATCATCGGCGACCCGATCCAGATCGAACGCTGCTCGGTGAGGCGATAGAGGAGGGTCTGAAGAGCCGCCAGGAGCGTCATGTAGAGGGTGGCGCCGCGCTCCTGGCACACTGCCTTGAGCTGCTGACGCAGACCTTCTGCGAGATGGAACTCGACACTGTCACCGCGCCAGCTGCGGATCGCTGGGCGCGGCCGGTCGGTCGGCAGCTCGAGCACCGGGGGCGACTCGTTGCCCAGTCGGTCGCGCCAAAAGGCGAGCTGCTGCTCCACCGCTTCGCTCTCCAGCCAGCTCTGCTCCCACTGGGCGTAGTCGGCATAGTCGACCGCTACCGGTGCCATGCTGTCGCCGCTTGTGGCGGCGCGATAGGCCGTCGTCAGCCGTTCGACGAAGAGCTCTTGTGAGCCATCCAGGACGATGTGATGGGTGGCGAAGACCACCAGGTGATCGCTCTCGGCGAGACGGATCAGCAGGCAGCGTAGAACCTCGCCGGAAGCGAGGTCGAAGGTCGAGTCGCGGCGCTCCATCGCCAGCCGGCGCGCCAGCGCCTCGCGCCTCGCGCCGGTGAGGTGGCCCAGGTCGACGATCGGCAGCGGCTGGCGGCGGGCCGGCAAGGGCTGTTGGCGCGGTCCGGCGTCGCCGGCGACGATGGCGGTGCGCAAGATCTCGTGGCGGGCGACGAGGTGGTCGATCGCCGCGTGCAGGGCCGCGGGCCGCAGAGCGCCGGTCAGACGCAACGCCAAGGCCATGTTGTAGGCCGGGTTGCCGGGCAGGAGTTGATCGAGGAACCACAGGCGTTGTTGGGCCGCCGACAAGGGTAGGGGCCGGGCTCGTGGAAGCGGAGCGATCGGCGGTGGCGGCGGCACGTCGCGCGCCTCGAGCTTCGCCGCCACGGCGGCGGCCAGGCCGGCCAGCGTCGGGGCCTCGAAGAGGGCACGGACCTCGAGCTGGACGTTCAGGCTGTCGTGGATGCGGGAGAGGAGCTGCGACGCGAGCAGCGAATGACCGCCGAGCTCGAAGAAGTCGTCTTCGAGGGTCGGGGGCGTACCCAGCACGCCCTCCCACAGATCCGCCAGCTGCTGCTCCAGATTGTTGCGTGGCGCCGCTCTGGCGGCGGGCTTCTCTGCGGGCCTCTTGGTCTGGTCTTCGATCGGCAGAGGGCCGAGCTCGGGATCGACCCAAAGGCGGCGGCGTTCGAAGGGGTAGGTCGGCAAGGCGATGCGTCGCCGCCGGGCGTCGCCGCGATAGCCCTGCCAGTCGACCTCGGCGCCGTGAGTCCACAATCGACCCAGGCTCTCCAACAAGTGATCGAAGTCCGCCGTCCGGTCTCGCGGACCGCCCAGAGACGAGGCGATGCGCGAGCTCGGCGCGGCGAGCTGGCTGTGCGCGATCCGGCCTAGGGTGTTCCCCGGCCCGACCTCGACGAAGAATCTCCTGGGCTCGGCGAGGAGCCGGCGGATCCCATCGGCGAAGCGAACCGGCCGGCGCAACTGCTCGACCCAGTAATCGGGCGTCGCCAACTCGTCGGGCTGCGCCCAGTCTCCGCTGACGTTGGAGACGATGGGCAGCCGCGCCGGATGGAGCGAGCGCTTGGCGACCTCGTCGCCGTACTCGCTCAAGATCGGATCCATCACCGGCGAGTGGAACGCGTGTGAGGTATGCAGCCGCCGTATCTCGACGCCTCGACCGCGCAACTTGGCCTCGAGCTCCTCGATCACCTCGAGGGTGCCCGCTACCGTGCACAGCCGGGGTCCGTTGAGCGCCACCAGGGAGGCACCCGCGACGAGCTGCGGGCGGAGCTCCGCTTCGGACAGGGCGATCGCCAGCATACCGCCGCGCGGCAGCTGTTGAACCAAGCGGCCGCGGGTCGCCACCAGCTCCAGGGCGTCAGTCAGGGAGAAGACCCCGGCGAGGCATGCGGCGACGTACTCGCCCAGGGAGTGTCCAAGCACCGCCGCCGGTTCGATGCCCCACGAGCGCCACTGCTCGGCGAGCGCGTAGGCGACGGTGAACAGGGCCGGCTGGGCGTAGCGCGTTTGCTCGAGCAGCTCGCTGGCGGCGGACTCCTGGCCCTCGGCCGGATGAAGCAGCGTGCGCAGATCGAGGCCGATCTCGGCCTGCAGCGTCGCCGTACAGCGGTCCACCGCCTGCCGGTAGACGGACTCACAGGCGTAGAGAGATCGGCCCATGCCGGCGTACTGGGTTCCCTGGCCGGGAATCAGAAAAGCGATCTCGGGCGGCCCGGCACCGGGATCGCCATCGAAGAATCGCGACGTCTCGAGGCCCTCCAGGACCTGGGCCGTATCGCCAGCCACCAGGGCGCGGCGAAACTCATAGGCGCGGCGTCCCACCTGCAGGGTGTGGGCGACGTCGGCGAGCTCGATCGCGGGTTGTTGGCGCAAGTGGCGTCCGATTCGGCGAGTCGCGGAGTCGAGAGCCGCGGCGCTGCGCGCCGAGAGGACCAGCAGTTGGGCGGGTCGAGGCGCAGTGCCCGGCCGTTGGGGTGGCGCCTCCTCTAGAATCGCGTGCACATTGGTGCCGCCGATGCCGAAGGCGCTGATTCCGGCGCGGCGCGGCGCGGCGTCCGGGGCCGGCCAATCGTGCAGGTCTGGGGTGAGGTAGAAGGGCGTCTCCGCCAGGTGATCCTGGTCGCCGGGCGAGTGGCCGGCAACACTCGGCGGAATCTGCCGGTGGTGCAGTGCCAGAGCCGTCTTGATCAGTGAGGCGATTCCGGCCGCGGTGTCGGGATGCCCGATGCTCGATTTGAGCGCGCCGAGGGCGCAGAAGCGGCGCGCCTCGGTGCCCGCCCTGAACGCCTGGGTGAGGCTCTGGAGCTCGATCGGGTCGCCTATCGCGGTGCCGGTGCCGTGGCTCTCCAGATAGCCGATCGTCTCCGGTGCGACCGCCGCCACCTCTTGCGCCGCGATGATCGCCTCGGTCTGCGCCCGCGGCCCCGGAGCGGTGAAGCCGAGCTTGTCCGAGCCGTCGTTGTTGACCGCCGAACCGCGAATCACCGCATAGATGGTGTCGCCGTCGTCATAGGCTTCCTGCAGCCGCTTGAGAACCACCAGGCCGGCGCCGCTGCCGGGTACGGTGCCGCGAGCGTGGGGGCCGAAGGGCTGGCAGTGACCGTCGGGAGAGAAGATCCCGCCCTCTTTGAAACGGTAGCCGCGAACCTGAGGCAGATTGATCGACACGCCGCCGGCCAGGGCCAGGTCGCAGTCGTAATTGATCAGGCTCATGCAACCGAGGTGGGCAGCCACCAGCGAGGTCGAACAACCCGCTTGCACGGTGAAGCTCGGCCCCTTCAGATCGAGGCTGTAGGAGATGCGGCTGGGGAGGAAGTCCTTGTCGTTGCCCAACATGACCTGGTACTCGCCGACCGCCGCGATGAGCTGCGGATGCGGCACCAGGTGCTTCAGCAAATAGGTGTTGAAGCCGGATCCCGCGTAGACGCCGATCAGGCCGTCGAAGCGCGTCGGATCGTAGCCGGCATGCTCGAGGGCCTGATGAGCGCATTCGAGGAGGGCCCGATGCTGCGGATCGAGGATCTGTGCCTCGCGCGTGCTAAGACCGAAGAATCCGGCATCGAACCACTCGATGTCGGACAGCACCCCGCGCGCCTTGACGTAGGTTTCCTCGGTCAGCTCCGCGTCGTCGACCCCGGCGGAGCGCAGCTCGTCTTGGCTGAAACGAGTGATCGCCTCGACGCCGTGCTTGAGATTCTCCCAGAAGGCGTCGACGTCGGCGGCGCCGGGAAACCGGCCGCTCATGCCGACGACGGCGACCGAGCGCTCATCGAGTTCGGGTGTGGCTTCCGGGTGGAGAGATTCTGGGGGAGTAGAGCCAGGTCGCATAGTTGGCTTGGCGTTCGATCTCAGGAGCTGCGTAAGGCCTTGACGGGGTCGAATCTCGTGGCTCTGAGCGCCGGCAGCAGCGACGCCAGAACGACAGATCCGATCAGGACTCCCGCGGTGATCAGGTAGGTGACCGGATCGTTGGATTCCACATCGAAGAGCAGGCTCGTGATCAGGCGGCTCAGCAGCAGCGAGCCGACCAGACCCAGGACGATTCCGATCGCAGCGAGATAAAGGGCCTGGCCGACGATCAGGGAAAGCACCTTGCGACGTCGTGCGCCCAAAGCGACCCGCACGCCGATCTCGCGGTGGCGCTGGACGACGAGGTGCGACAGCACACCGTAGACACCGACCGCGGCCAGCACCAGAGCCACCGCGGCGAAGGCACCGAGCAGGGTCATGTAGAGCTTGGGCTCACTCAACGAACGGTCGACGATTGCGCCCATCGTCGTGCTCTCTTCGAGCGGCACGTCTTCGTCGATCTCCCAGATGGCCTGGCGGATCGGTGCTACGTAGCTCAGTGGATCGTTGGCGGTCTTGACCATCAGGCTCAGCCGCGGAAAGGGCATCTGGCGATAGGGCACGTAGATGATCGGCTCCTCGTCCGAGGCCAGCCCGGCGTGCCGGACATCGCCGACCACTCCGAGGATGGTTCGTCGGGTGGCGACCGAGGGACCCAGGTCGAGGGCATGAGTGAAGATCTTGCCGATCGGATCTTCGCCGGGGAAGTAGAGTCGCGCTGCCGCTTGGCTGAGGATGGCGACACCCGGAGCGTTCAGGTCGTCGGTCGTGGCGAAAGCACGTCCGGCGATGAGCGGGATGCCGAGAGTCTTGAAGTACTCGGTCGTCACCGGATTGAGCACCGCGTTCGACGAGTCGTCGGGATCGCTTGCGCGGCCTTCGATCTCGATCCCGGTGGACCAGCTGTTCTCCGGCCGGATCGGCCGACTCATCACCGCCGCCGCCGACTCGACACCCGGCAGCGCGGTGACCCTCTCCAACAGGCGCTCGTAAAGATCGAGCGCGCGCACCGCGTTGTACTTCCATGCCGGTGGCGCGACGTTCAGGGTGAGGACCCTGTCCGGTACGAAGCCCGGATCCACCCGGCTGAGTCCGAGAAAGCTCTTGATCAGCAGCCCGGCTCCGATCATCAGGGTCAGGCTGATGGTGATCTCGGCCACGACGAGAGCATTGAGTAGCCGATGCCTGCCGCGCCCCACGCCTTGATTGCCGCCATCTTTGAGCGCGCCTTGCAGATTCGGTCGCGAGCCGCGCAGGGCAGGCACCAGTCCGAAGAGCAGCAGAGTCAGCACGCCGAGAGCAAGAGTGAAAGCGACCGCCCGAGGATCGAGCCCGGCATCCGCCAGGCGGGGTATGCCCGCCGGAGCCAGGCGAGCGAGGAAGCCCGACCCCCAATAGCCGATCAACAAGCCGGCCACCGCGGCGCCCATGGCGAGGACGAAGTATTCGGCCAGCAGCTGCCACAGGATCTGACCCCGCTGCGCCCCGAGAGCCGAGCGCATCGCGATCTCGGTCTCGCGGCCGGCGGTCCGTGCCAGGAGCAGGTTGGCGATGTTGGCGCAAGCGATGAGCAACACCAGGGCGACGGCACCACTCAGGATCCGCAGCCCCTGCTGCGTGTCTCCGACCAGCTCCTGCTTGAGCGGCACCACGGCGAAACCCCGGTTGCCGTTGGTCTCCGGATAGTCTTCGCCCAGACTGTGCGCCACGGCTGAGAGATCCTGCTGCCCCTCCTGCAGGCCGAAGCCTTCAGCGAGAAGGCCGATGATCGACAGGTTGTGCGAGCCACGATCCTGACTGTCGGGGACGAGTCGCAGCGGCCGCCAGAGCTCCGTGCCGGCGGGAAAATCGAAGGCCGGCGGCATGACGCCGACGACCACCGCCGGTTCTCCGTCGAGCCGCGTGGCGCGACCGACGACCTCCGGATCGGCGCCGAACTGGCGTTGCCATAGTGCATGGCTCAAGATCACGACGGGATCGCTTCCCGGCTGGTCATCGGCGCTGGCGAAGGTTCGTCCGACCGTGGCCTCCGTCTGGAAGACGCGGAAGAAGTCGGCGGTCACTTGCGTGCCCGACAGGCGCCGAGCATTGGCTTCTCCGGACAGCGTGGTCTGGAAGTCCTGCCACGCGGCGAGGTGCACCAGGGAACGATTCCGGTCAGCCACGTCGACGTAGTTCAGCGGCGACGTCCAACCACGGGTGACGTCGCGCTCGGGCACGGTACCGAAAACCAGCACCAGACGCTTGGCTTCCGGGTAGGGAAGGGGCCGTATCAAGACCGCATCGACGATGCTGAACAACGCGGTGTTGAGGCCGATTCCCAGACCCAGGACCAAGATCACGATCAAGGCGAAGCCCGGCCGACGCACGAACTGGCGCAATGCGAGGCGCAGGGCGGCGATGAGCCCTTCCATGGCGAGGCTTCAGCGACCCTCGTCCGAGCTAGCGAGCAGCTTGCGCAATTCGTCGGCCAGGACAGTGCCGTTGAATCGATTTTCGTCCGACAATTCCTTCGCGTGGTGCTGGAAATAGGAGGGGAGCGGTACGGGATCCTTCCATGCCGCACCCTGCGGGAAAGCCAGGAAGACATCCCAGGCCGGACCCTCCGACAGCCCGAGAGGAGTGGCATAGGCGTTCGCCAGGTCCAGGCCCTCGGCCCAGAAGTGTCGCGCCCGGGGATCGCTCACGGTCCACATCGCGGACTCGGCATCATGGTCGTGGTCGGTCTCGAAAACCGGCATCCAGTACACGTAGACGCGCAGCCTCTCGTCGTCGATGTGGTCCAGGACATGGCGTTCGACGACTCGGGCACTGATCTGGCAGGTGATGCAGGTCGGCGAAAGCATCATCAGGAGGCGCATCCGGTCCTTGTCTTGATCGAAGATCTTCGCCAGCTCCGAACCGTCGCCCGGAACCTTCTGCAGATCGGGGAACTCGGGGATCCTCGGTGGCGCGTTCTGTGGCTTCTTCGTGAGCTCGAAGGGCGAGGTCTGCTCGCCGCGGGTGTAGGTGCCACGTAGGCTCTTGCGATCCGGCGCCAGCTCGCCGCTGAAGGTCCGGCGACCGTTGGCGTCTTCGAAGCCGAAGTCGACCTGCGAGCCTTCGACCTGCCAATGATCGAGGGTCACTCGCAGCCCTGCCAGCGGGACCCGCAGCTCCCTCTGCCATGTATCGTCCTGGCGAGTGATCTCGATCGTCAGATCGATCTCGTTGACCGCCGGCTGATTGATCATGGCCCCGGTCCAAACGCCTGCCAGGTGGCTGTCCGGCTCCGCTGCTTCCGCCGGAGCCAGCCCGATGAGGCTCGTCGCCAGCGCGACAAGAACGAAATACTCGAATTCCCTACGAGCCATTAACAATGCTCCTACAACGACCGAAGCTTGATAGGCAAGCGTTGGAAGGTTGGCAACCGACGTTCGGCGCCTCAGTGATGCTTAGGACCCTGCCTTGGCTAAAAAGTATGTTTTTTTCGAAGGGCAAGATGTTAGCATACGAGCCTCTCGACGCAAGATGTGTACTTTTCTTCTACGAGCAGACCTTTGGCTTCGAATTCCGGCTCTCGCCGCGAGTAGACGCCCTCGGATCACGAACCGCGTTGGAAAAGGACAGGAAAGATGAATAAATACATTGTGAAAAATGGATCCATCCTTAGGTTTCCGGGTTCTGCGGCGAGAATCGCGCTGATCCCACTGGCTCTCTTGTTGACCTTCGGCGGCACGGGCATCGAGGCAGAGGAACATGCTTCAGAAAGCTTTACGGTGCTCTGGCAGCGCGACGGCATTCACTTCGAGGTCACTTCGAGCGGCGACTTCGAGTTGAACGGCGAAGAGACCCGCATCCAACGGGTCAAGCCGGGGACCTTCGTCAGCCTGCGGACCTCGACCGCCCGGCAGTCACGCCAGGTCGAGATCTCGGCGGGCCACGCCGGGGCTCCGCAGCTGCGCTTTCGGATCGGTGGGACCGAAGGCCCGGGCGATGAGGCGTCGCACCGCTGGCTGGCTGGCCTGTTGCCCGAGGTGGTGCGGGAAACCGGTCTCGCTAGCGGCTCACGGGTGCAGAACCTCTATCGCCGGGGTGGCACCGAGGCGGTGCTCGCCGAGGTCGATGGACTCGACAAACCGCGCATCCAGCGTATCTTCCTGGCGCACCTGCTGGACGTCGGACTGGCCAACTCCGAGCTGGTCGACGTCGTGCAATGGGCGGCAGAGGGCCTTCCCGTCTCGGGTGACTTAGCGAGCTTTCTCTTCGACTCAGCGGGTCAGCTGCTGGTCGGGCCCGAGACGCGAGAGGCGTTTCTAGGCGCCGCCGAAGAGGTGGAGAGCGAAGAGGAGCGAGCAGGCCTGGCGGCGGCGGTGCTCGAGCAAGCCTCGCTGGCGATCGAAGCGCGCGAGGAGATGATCGCCTGGGCGCTGGCCCGAGCCGAGACCGACGCGGTACGGATTCAATTCCTGGCGCGGATCGCCGAGATGGCTCTGGCCGACGTCGACCTACAGCCGGCCTTCTTCAGCGGCCTCTCGACCGTCGAATGGGAAGATCGAATCGCCCAACTGGGCGCGTCGTTGCTGACTCGTGATTCGCTGGCAGTGGATCTCAAAAGTCGGGTCTTCGGCGCCACCTTCGCGCGCCTCGAAACGGACAATACCCGAGCGGCGCTTCTGGTTCATCTGGCCGAGCCGTTTCTCGGCGAGCCAGAATTGCGCTCCCTGTACTTGGATGCTGCCGCCACGGTGATCGACAGCCGCCCGCGGACGGCAGTCGATCGGGCGCTTCGCGAGCACGGTGGACTCTAGTCCCCGATCCACCGAGCAGCGAGCGGAGCGCAGTTTGACGCCCTTGACGCCCTCGCGGGAAACCCTTCCTGGCCTTTCGTCCGCGACCGAGCAATGCCCCCTGGTTTTGGGTGAGTGTGTCCAGGGGAGACTTGCCGGAGGCCCGCATTTCCTGATTACGGTACCGATCGATCGCAACTCGCGAAGCACCTTCACGCCGGAGCCGGAATCGGACCGCGTCGAGCCTCGACCCGCGGACTGCTCCAAGGGCCGCCGCGCAGTCGAGCTCTACCTCGAAGAAGAAGGTCTCCCTAAAGGCGGACTGCTCGAGGTCGAGCAGCCGTTGCCTACGGGGCTTGGATTCGGCACCAGTACAGCAGATATCGTCGCGTCGCTGCGGGCTGCCGCGGCGGCTTGGAGTCGGACGATCTCGCCGGAGAGGATCTCGCGGATCGCGACGACTCTGGAGCCCACTGACGGTTCGATGTACTCGGGCTGCGTCGCCTATGCCCACCGGCGCGGCAAGCTGCTCGAGCGTTTCGGACCGATCCCCCCTTTCAAGGCCCTGGCCCTGGTGAATGGTCATGCGGTGGAGACCGTGAACTTCGATCTGACGCGGCGTCATTTTCGCTATTCGCAGAGCGACCAGCAAAGGCTGCGGGAGGCTTGGGAAATGGTTCGGGCAGCGATCCGGCGCGGACGCATCGGACCGATGGCTCGAGCGGGAACGATCAGCGCCAG